>CANPYD010000015.1 GCA_947587775.1 uncultured Clostridia bacterium | reverse complement strand
CACGTCACCCTGAGCCGCCGCTGACAAAAGCGGCGTGTCGAAGGGTCACCGCAGTATAATAAGGTGATGCTTCGACAGAGCTCAGCATGACGTAATTATAATTCCCCTTCGGCCACTTCCCCTAAGAGGGGCAGCGAGAGGTGGTGATCCCCAAGAAAATTTTCCGAATGCGGCAAAAAAATTGCCGCGTTTTATTTACATTTCTTTTCATCCGTGATATAATGGGCATACGGCGCGCACGCGCGTGCGCGCGCATACGCAAAACACGCAAGGAGAATTTCTATGTCCGATAAGGTCGAAACCGCTTACGGCGCGGAACAAATTCAAGTCCTCGACGGGCTCGAGCACATCAGAAAACGTCCCGGGATGTACATCAGCTCCACGGACGAAAAGGGGCTCCACCACCTCGTGAGCGAGGTTGTCGATAACTCCATCGACGAAGCGCTTGCGGGCTACTGTACCCGTGTGGACGTCACGATCAACGCAGACGGGAGCTGTACCGTCGTCGACAACGGCCGCGGCATCCCGACCGCCATTCACCCCAAAGAGGGGATCTCCACCGTGGAGGTCGTCTTTACCAAAGTCAACGCGGGCGGCAAGTTCGGCGGCGATTCGGGCTATAAGGTCTCGTCGGGTCTGCACGGCGTCGGCGTCAAGGCGGTCAACGCCCTTTCGGAGTGGCTGGAAGCCGAAGTCTACCAGAACGGCCACATCTATAAGCAGGTCTACAACCGCGGCGTGCCCCAGCGTCCGCTCGCCATCATCGGCGACACCGACAAGACGGGCACCAAGGTCACCTTCTTCCCCGACGAAGAGATCTTCGAGACGATCGTCTTTAAGTACGAGACGCTGAGAGTCCGCCTCAAGGAGCTCGCCTTCCTCAATAAGGGGCTCACGATCACCCTTGCCGACCGCCGCGAGGGGAAGGAGAGAGAGGACAGCTTCTGTTACGAGGGCGGGATCCGCGAACTCGCCGAAGAGCTCAACAAGGGACAGGAGACGCTGTTCGAAGCGCCCCTCTACTTCGAGGCGCAGGAAGGGACGACCGTCTGCGAAGTCGCCCTGCAATATAACGAGAGCTACAACGAAGTCATTTACTCCTATGCGAACAACGTCAATACGATCGACGGCGGCACCCATGTCGAGGGCTTGAAGCTCGCCCTCACCAAGGTCATCAACGACGCGGGGAGAAAGCTCAACATCTTAAAGGATTCCGACAAGCTCACGGGTGAGGACGTGCGGGAAGGCATTACCGCCGTCGTCTCCGTCAAGCTCGAGAACGCGCAGTTCGAATCGCAGACCAAAGATAAACTCAACAATTCCTTTATCCGTCCCTTTGTCAACAAGGCGGTCGCCGATAAATTCGGGGAATATCTCGAGGAACACCCGTCCGAGGCGCGGGAGCTCGTCCTTCGCTGTATCACGGCGCAGAAGGCGCGCGACGCGGCGAGAAACGCCCGCGAACTCACGAGGCGCAAGGGGGTTCTGGAGAGCACGACGCTCCCCGGGAAACTTGCCGACTGTTCGGACAGGCGCCCCGAACTTTGCGAGATTTACATCGTCGAGGGGGACTCCGCAGGCGGCACCGCAAAACAGGGCAGAGACAGGCGTTTTCAGGCCATTCTTCCCCTCCGCGGCAAGATCCTGAACGTCGAGAAGGTGAGATTGAACCGCGCCCTCGAGAACGCCGAGATCAAGGCGATGATCACCGCCTTCGGCTGCGGCATTTTGGACGACTTCGACGAGAGCAAACTCCGCTACGACCGCATCATCTCCATGACCGATGCGGATGTCGACGGCGCGCACATCAGAATTCTGCTCCTCACCTTCCTGTTCCGCTATATGCGGCCGCTCATCGAGCACGGGCACGTCTATTCCGCCAAGCCGCCCCTCTATAAGGCGAGCGTCAAGGGGAAGGAGGACGTCTATCTCTATTCCGAAGAGGAGAAGACCCTCTTCGACGCGGCGAACAACAATAAAGTGGAGTACCAGCGCTATAAGGGGCTCGGCGAGATGTCGACCGAACAGCTCTGGAACACAACGATGAATCCCGCGACGCGGACGCTCATCAAGGTGTCTATGCAAGACGCCGTGGAAGCGGACAAGATGTTCTCACTCCTCATGGGCGAGAGTCCCTCTCTCCGCCGCCAGTTCATCGAAGAAAACGCCACCTTGGTGACGGATCTGGATATTTGACGTAACTCTTGCCCACCCCTTGAGGGGTGGGTGTCACCGAAGGTGACGGAAGGGGTGTTATACGATTGAGAACGACACCCCCTCAGTCGCGCAAAGGCGCGCGACAGCTCCCCCTCGAGGGGGAGCCGAGAGTTAATACCTTGCCCACCCCTTGAGGGAGAACGAAGTCCGAATCCTTGCCCACCCCTCGAGGGGTGGGTGGCACGGCTGCCCTTGCCGTGACGGAAGGGGTGTCATAAATAAACATCAAAACAAATAAAAATTCAATTTGGAGTACGATATGGCAAAACGAGAAACGAGCCCGGAGCTCACAGACGAATTCAAAAAGACGCTTGAAATGACGAAGATCCTCGACATCGAGGTCAACGACGAGCTCAAGCGCTCCTTCATCGCCTATGCGATGGCGGTCAACAAGTCCCGCGCCATTCCCGACGTTCGAGACGGCCTCAAACCCGTCCACCGCCGCATCCTCTATGCGATGCACGAGATGGGGCTCTACAACGACAAGGCGTACAGAAAATGCGCCCGTATCGTCGGTGACGTCATGGGTAAATTCCACCCGCACGGCGACAGCTCCGTCTATGACGCCCTCGTCCGCCTTGCGCAGGACTTTTCCATCAACTTCCCGCTCGTAGACGGGCACGGCAACTTCGGCTCCGTGGACGGGGATCCGCCCGCCGCCATGCGTTATACCGAGGCGCGCCTTACCAAGCTCGCCGCAGAAATGCTCCGCGATCTCGACAAGGAGACGGTGGATTTCTTCCCCAACTTCGACGGGATCGAGATGGAGCCCGCCGTTCTCCCCGCAAGATTCCCCAATCTCCTCGTGAACGGTTCGGACGGGATCGCCGTCGGCATGGCGACGAACATCCCGCCCCACAACCTTGCCGAAGTCATCGACGGCACGGTCGCCATGATCGACAACCCCGGGATCACCGTCGAGGAGCTCATGGAATATATCCCCGCGCCCGATTTCCCCACGGGCGGCATTCTGATGGGGAGAAGCGGCATCCGCAAGGCATACAGAACGGGGCAGGGGAACCTCGTCATCCGCTCAAAATGCGAGATCGAAGAGCACGGCACGGGCGCGAACGCGCGGAGCCGCATCATCGTCACGGAGATCCCCTATCAGGTCAACAAGGCCCAGCTCGTCGTGCAGATCGCCGACCTCGTCAAGGATAAGCGCATCGAGGGCATCTCGGACATCCGCGACGAGAGCGGCAGAGAGGGCCTTCGCATTGTCATCGAATGCAAGAAGGACGCCAACGCGCAGGTCGTCCTCAATACGCTGTATAAGCATACAAACCTGCAAATCTCGGACGGGATCATTCTCCTCGCCCTCGTCGAAAACGGCACAGAGCCCAAATATCTGAGCCTGAGGGACATTCTCTACTACTATCTCGAGCACCAGAAGGAAGTCATCCGCCGCAGGACGAAGTACGATCTCGCCAAGACGGAAGAGCGCGCCCATATCGTCGAGGGGCTCGTTCTCGCCCTTGCCAATATCGACGAAGTCATCAAAATCATCAAGGAGAGCTCCGATAAAAACGACGCCTGCGAGAAATTGACGGCCGCCTTCGAGCTCTCGGACCGTCAGGCAAACGCCATTCTCGAAATGCGCCTGCAGCGCCTCACTTCTTTGGAAGTGGAAAAGCTCAAAGAGGAGCTCGAACAGCTCCGCCTCACGGTCGCCGATCTCAAAGACATCCTTGCAAATGAAAACAGAGTTTTGCAGATCATCCGCGACGATCTCCTCGCGATCAGGGCGAAATACCCCTCCGAACGCAAGACGGAGATCTCCGTGGACTTCGGCGACATCGAGGACGAGGATCTCATCGACGAAGAGGACGTCGTCATCTCCATGACGGCGGGCGGGTACGTCAAGCGGATCCCGCTTGCCGAGTACCGCGCACAGGGCCGCGGCGGCGTTGGGATCACGGCGCATAAACCCAAGGAAGACGACCTCATCTCGGATATGTTCGTCTGCTCCACCCATGTGCCCATTCTCTTCTTCTCCAACCTCGGGAAGGTGTATTCCATGAAGGGCTACATGATCCCCGAGGCAAACCGTCAGGCGCGCGGGAGAGCGATCGTCAACCTTCTGCCCCTATCGGCGGGGGAGAGGATCGCGGCGGTGCTGCCCGTCCTTGCGAACGAGGCGGGATACCTCATCATGGCGACGAAGAACGGCCTCGTGAAAAAGACGCCGACGAGCGAGTTCGACCGCATCATGAAGAGCGGGAAGATCGCGATCAGGATCGTGGAAGGGGACGAGCTCATCGCCGTAAGGTATGTCAAAGACGGGGACGAAGTCATGCTCGCGTCCCATTCGGGCAAGTGCATCCGTTTCGAGGAGAGTGACGCCCGCCCCATGGGCAGAGATACGATGGGCGTGCGCGGCATGAATCTCGAAAATGAGGACAGGGTCGTGGACATGGTACCCATTAAATCGGGCTACGACATTCTCACCGTCTCCGAAAACGGGTACGGAAAGCGCACGGATCCCGAGGAATACAGACTGCAATCCCGCGGAGGCAAGGGGATCAAGGCGGGCGTGTTCAACGAGAGAACGGGCGCCCTCGTCGGCATGAAACTCGTCTCGGACGCGGATGACGTACTTCTCGTTACGAGCGCGGGCGTCATCATCCGCATGCACGCGGACACCGTCTCGACGATCGGCAGGAACACGCGCGGCGTGCGGCTCATGAATGTGCGCGCGGGCGCGATCGCGACCGTCGCCGTCACCGACCGCGACGATTCTGCGGAAGTGGAAGCTCCCGAAGAGACCGCCGCCGACGTCCCCGAGGAAGCTCCCGACACGGAAGAGTAAATTTCGCTCGATTTCTTTATGAAAGTCCGCCCGAATAGGGCGGACTTTCAAAATAAATGCGAGCGAGGAAAGTCGCGTTTTTGGGATATTGAGTCACCGTCTCGTTCGCTCAAAAGTACATTAAGTCGAAGGGGTTCGACAAATTGGGTGCGCTTAGGCAGGGAGACCCTGCCACGCGCCGTAATTTAGAACAAAGTGCGATCCCTTGGCGCCCCTTGCCGCGCGTCATTCTGAGCCGAAAGGGCTTTACGAAGTCCGAAGAGTTATTCCCGAAGAATCTCGCGGGGCAGTCCGCCGCGCGCCGTAATTTAGAACGAAGAGCCCCTTGGCTCCCCTCTTAGGGGAGCTGTCACCGCAGGTGACTGAGGGGTTTTCTCAAAAAACCCTATCCCCCGCTGCGCGGGTACTCCCCCTGAGAGGGGAAGCAAGGAAAAAAACTTGGCTTCTCTTTCGGAGCTCCACACTGAGAAAAATCTACAAATACGCAAAAATTCTCAATAGGCGCTTGACGATCAGCGCCTTTTTTGCTATAATCAAGAAAAATCGGGCGAGGGGATTATGGAGATCGCGAGAGATTTTTACCTGAATAAGCTCATCAATCATCAACGGAACGGATTGGTCAAGATCATCACGGGCGTGCGGCGGTGCGGGAAGTCGTACCTGCTCTTCACGCTGTTTTACAACCATCTCATGAAAGAAGGTGTTCCCGCCGATCATATCATCAGCGTCTCTCTGGATGATTACGGCAATAAAAACCTGCAAAACCCCGACGAACTCTATGCGTTTGTCAAGGCGCAGATCAAGGACGATGCGCCGTACTATATTCTTTTGGACGAGATCCAACTCGTTCCGAATTTCGAGAGCGTCGTCAACGGATTTCTGCACATTCCGAACGTGGACATTTACGTCACGGGGAGCAATTCCAAATTTCTCTCGAGCGACATCATCACGGAGTTCCGCGGGCGTGGCGACGAGATCCGCGTCTATCCGCTCTGCTTTGCGGAGTTCTATTCCGCACTGGAGCCGAATACGCCGTTTCAAAGGGCTTGGCTGCAATATGCAACTTACGGTGGAATGCCGCTCTGCCTTTCGATGAAGACGGATGCCGATAAGGCAAAATATTTGCAGGATCTGTTCGCAACGACCTATCTTGCGGATATTATAGGCCGCAACAACCTGCGCGGGAACGCCGAGATCGGCGAGCTCACCGATCTGCTCGCGTCGTCGATCGGTTCACTCACCAATCCTTTGAAGCTGGCAAACACCTTCAACTCGCAAAAAAGCCTGAAACTCTCCGCAAACACGACTTCGGCGTATCTTGATCACCTGCAAGATGCATTTCTGATCGAACGAGCCGTCCGCTACGACATCAAGGGCAAGAAATATATCAACACGCCGTCCAAGTATTATTTTGTGGACATGGGACTGAGGAATGCGCGGCTTTCCTTCCGCCAACAGGAATACAACCATATCATGGAGAATGTGGTCTACAATGAGTTGAAACTGCGCGGCTATTCGGTCGACGTCGGCGTGGTGGAAACCAATCTGAAGGTGAACGGTGTGGCGCAACGGAAAC
Source organism: uncultured Clostridia bacterium (assembly GCA_947587775.1). Classification (GTDB taxonomy): domain Bacteria; phylum Bacillota; class Clostridia; order Christensenellales; family Borkfalkiaceae; genus Gallimonas. Next base: position 6,165 of record CANPYD010000015.1, on the reverse strand, counting down.
AGCTCGAAGTGGATTTTGTCGCCAATCTGGGAAGCAGAAGATATTATATCCAATGCGCTTACCGCATGCCCGATGTGGAAAAGCGCAAGCAGGAGCAGGCTTCTCTTCTCGGCATCAACGACGCCTTCAAAAAGATCGTCATTGTGGGAGACGAAGTGCTGACGGGCTATAATGAACAGGGCATTTTGATTGCCTCGCTCTCCGATTTCCTTCTTTTCCCCGAAAAGACATTGAATTGGTAAGCCATCCCCCTTGGCTCCCCTTGTAGGGGAGCTGGCGCGCTACCCTTGCGCGACTGAGGGGTTCCCCTCGATCGTGCCATGAAAAAAAGTTTTCAACCGCAAAGAAGTAATATTTTTTGAAAAAAACAAATGAATGCATTCTTTTTTCTTCTGAACATTTGACATTTTACCGCCAAAACATTTATAATATAAAAAGTAGAACGCAGTTTGAAATTGTGTCACGAAGGAGAAATGATATGTTTTGCCCCTATTGCGGTGTCCAGGTCCCGAATGAAGCGCAGATCTGTCCATCCTGCGGAGCCGCTCTCCCGTTGAGTGCCCCTCCGGTTGCACCCCAGTACGTTCCGCCGCAGTACGTCGCGCCGCAGTATGTCGCGCCGCAGTACGTTCCGCCGCAGTACGTTCCGCCGCAATATGTTATGCCGTCGGCGGATGCAACCCCGTCTGCACCTGTGGAAAATGAAGAGCAACTTCAAACGCCGCCCTCTTACGCTACGGGTTACGGCGTTTCGTCCATTGCAATGCCGCCGGTGGTTTCTACCCCCGTAGTCGTACCTACGGCGCCGGTTGCGCCTACGCCTATGGTCGTACCCGCGGCGCCCGTTGCTCCTGCTCCCATGGTCGTACCCGCGGCGCCCGTCGTACCTCCGCCCACGTATGGTACATACCCGCCTCCGCCCCAGGAGCCCTCTTCGGACGTGAGCTCCTCCGCGCCGCCGAAGCCCGTCGAGAAGATCATGGATAATCCTTCCTATTTTGACGGCGGGGCGTTCGAGTGGTTCTTTATGAATTTGGCGGCCTTGCTTGTCTCGCTCATCACGTTGACTTTGCTCGCCCCCGCGATGGCCTGTTGGTTGGAGCGATGGAGATGTGAGCATACCTATTTGCATGGGAGAAGGCTGTTGTTCGACGGAAAAGGGATCCAGCTCTTCGGGAAACGTTTTGTTTGGCTTCTTCTGTCCATCGTGACGCTTGGCATTTATGCACTGTTCTTCCTCGCCACCGCGGAACAGAAATGGAAGATCAGCCATACGCACTTTGCGGATCAAGACGGCTCGATAGAGGTTGAGTCTTATTATGACGGCGGCGTACTCGGACGGCTCGGCGTCAACCTTTTTACTTCGTTTGTTACGATCATAACCTTGCTCCTCGGAACCTTTTGGGCGAGCTGCTACAGGGAACGGTGGTATAAATCGCATACCGTAATCGATGATTGCCGCTTGTTTTTCGACGGGAAGGGGATCCAATTGTTTGGGAAATCAGTGGCTTGGTTCTTCTTGACGCTCATCACGATCGGCATCTTTGGTTTCTGGATCGCGGTGAAATCAGAGAGATGGCATGTGAAACATACGCATACGAGTGACGTAGAAAACCTTCCCCCTCTTAAAAATTAAATGACATCGGAACAAAAAAAGGCCTCCGCAAGGAGGTCTTTTTGAATCATATTGTTGTTACTCCATAAAATCGGTCAAAATTTGGTTCTGCACATAGAGGTAGGGATCCTTGATGCGGGTGCGGTCGCCGTCCGTCTCGAAATAGGGACGGTTTTTCGCATAGGCGGCGGCAAAATCCTCTTTCCAGTCGCTCCCGAACGCTTTTTTGTACTCTTCGGCGGAGATCCCCTCGGCAGTGCGGAGCGCAAGCATCACAAATTCGAACTTCGCGTCCTGTGCTTCCACTTTCTCACTCTCGATGACGGGAAGAAAGCCCGAGAGGATACATTTCATGTATTCGTCGAGATCGAAGGTGTTCGTAAACCGTCTTCCGTAGAAGAAACTGCTCGCCGAGACGCCGAAGCCGATATACTCCCCCCGCCGCCAATAGTTGAGATTGTGGCGGGATTCATACCCCTTTTTGCAGAAATTGCTCACCTCATAGCGGGAGAAGCCGTGCCCTTTCAGGAGATCGTAGCCGTAGTCGTAGAGGGCGCGGACCTCGTCGCCGTCGGGGAGCTCGCCGTTGAGATAATCGGTATAGATGGGGGTTCCGTCCTCGGGCGTGAGCGCATACATGGAAATGTGCTTCGCCCCGCTGCCCACGGCGATCCCGATCGTCTTTCTGACGTCTTCCGCAGTCTGGTTTTTGAGCCCCAACATGACGTCCGCAGAGAAGTTCTCCCCCTTGAGAAGGGAGGTGCAATAGAGATAGTCGCGGACGTTGTGGATCCTGCCCAAATTCTCGAGCTGTTCGTCGATGGCAGTCTGAAGCCCCACGGAAAAACGGTTGATCCCCGCCCGCTTGTAGGTCGCGATCTTGGTCTCCGAGACGGTGCCGGGGTTCATTTCAATGGTGATCTCGGGATCTTTGGAGAGATGAAAGCACTGTTTGATCTGCTTCATCGCGCCGTAGATGTACTTCGGATCGATGACGGAAGGGGTCCCGCCGCCGAAATAGACGGTGTCGAAAGTCTCCTTCTCAAGCTCCTTCCCCCGCATCTCGATCTCCTTGTAGAGGCATGCCATGTACGCCTCGGCAAAGCCCAAACGGTTGGGGAAGGATGTAAAATCGCAGTAAGTGCATTTCTGCTTGCAAAACGGAATGTGAAGATAGATCCCGGACATGGGTGCCTCCTTTTTTGTCTGCCTGCCCCTTTTCTCGGGTGGGGGTTATACCTTCCCCCTTTCCAAGGGGGCGGTGGCGCGCCGTCCTTGGCGCGTCAGGTGGGGGTTATACCTGCCCCCTTTCCAAGGGGGCGGGTGGCGCGCCGCTCTTGGCGCGTCAGGTGGGGGTTATACCTACCCCCCTTTCCAAGGGGGCGGGTGGCGCGCCGTCTAACTCGATCACAATCTTCAACTGTGCACAGCAAAAATCCACAATATAATGATGGATCACCTTTTGCCGTGTGAATTTCACGGGCAAAGTATTCAAAAACCGATACCAAAGATTTTTTTCTTCCTTTGTCGGATTTTTTCGCAAAGATTTTGCGTTTTCGACGAGGTTTTGATTTCGGATCTTAGTATGCATATTCAACCCCCACCACCGCCTGCGGCGGAGCCGCCCCCTTCAAAGGGGGCAGCCATTTCCCATCGCCTCTGCCCAAGGGGACGGCTAATTCCCCTGCCATAAATATGTTGAAAGATCGACGTAGCCGTCTGTCACTTCCACGCCCTCGGCGCGGAGAAGCCCGGCCTGTACGTCCATTCCCCCGAAGGCGAACGCGGGCGCGAGCCGCCCCTCGCGGTTGACGACGCGGTGGCAGGGGACGACGACGGGCGTTGGATTGCGGTGCAGGGCGTTCCCGACCTGCCGCGCCGCTCTCGGCCGCCCGATCGCATGGGCGATCATGCCGTAGGTGACGACTTTCCCCCGCGGCACCGTTTTCAAGTATTCATAGACGGATTGATCGAAAGTCATTGGTTTGCTTTCACCCTCCCGATGGGCAAGCCTTTCTTGCTTCCCCTCATAGGGGAAGTCTATGCGCAGCCCTTCCCTTGCTTCCCCTTGTAGGGGAAGTACCCGCGTAGCGGGGGATAGGGTTTTCTGAGAACCCCTCAGTCGCGCAAGGGCGCCCACCTCAGTCACCTGCGGTGACAGCGTCTCATGCGGGTAGAGACCCGCGTAACTTCGCGCCCGAGATGTCTCGACAAGCTCGACATGACAACGGGCGCTCGTGCCGCCCTTGGTGCACAATAGAAGTGCGGGCGGGGCGGTCAGCATTTGCCCGAGCATATGGGCAAATGCCAAGAAAATTTTGCGCCAAAGATTATCAATCTTTGGCAGAATGCAAAATTTTCCCTAAGGAGGCGCCATGCCGCCCCCTCCGTGGGAGGGGAGGAGCGGCGCAATTCTTGCTCAACAGTGCGGTGCACTGTGAGCTGCGCCGCGACAGGAGCAGTGGCAACTGCGACGGGCCTTGCGGCGGTACCTGCCGCCCAAGGTAAGGGGGTGGGGCGAATTCTGAATCACGGCGCGTGGCAGGGTTTCCCTGCCTAAGCGCACCCCATTTGGTACCCTACGGGAACCTTATTGTCCTGTGAAACAGAACAGGGGCGGCCGAATTGTAATTACAAGGCATACGCACTAACCCCTCGCAAATTTCTTTAACCTCAGTATTCCGCCCGAAGGGCATTCAAATCATAAAGAAATTTGCGAAACACATTCCGAATCACTTGCCTTAGGCGGAATTCACTTCCGCCGTGGGCGACTCAATTTGCCGAACCCCTTCGGCTTACTGTCGTATGAAAGAAAAAGGGGACGGCCGAATTGCTTTTACAGGGCAAAAAAACTAACCCCTCGCAAATTACTTTAACCTCAGTATTCCGCCCGAAGGGCACTCAAATCATAAAGAAATTTGCGAAACACATTCCGAATCACTTGCCTTAGGCGGAATTCACTTCCGCCGTGGGCGACTCAATTTGCCGAACCCCTTCGGCTTACTGTCGTATGAAAGAAAAAGGGGACGGCCGAATTGCTTTTACAAGGCATACGCACTAACCCCTCGCAAATTTCTTTAACCTCAGTATTCCGCCCGAAGGGCACTCAAATCATAAAGAAATTTGCGAAATTTCTACTTATCCTTATTCGTCTTCAGGATCTCCATGAACACTTCGCTCGGGACCTCGACGGTGCCGATCTGCCGCATGCGCTTCTTGCCCTCCTTCTGCTTTTCGAGAAGTTTCTTCTTTCTTGTGATGTCGCCGCCGTAGCACTTGGCGAGGACGTCCTTGCGAACCGCCTTCACCGTCTCGCGGGCGATGATCTTCCCGCCGATCGCCGCCTGTACGGGAATTTCAAAGAGCTGGCGGGGGATGGCGTCCTTCAGGTTTTCGCAGAGCGTTCTGCCCCGCGGATAGGCGCGTTCCTCGTGGACGATGGTCGAGAGCGCGTCGCAGACTTCGCCGTTGAGCAGGATATCGAGCTTTACAAGTCTGCTCTTCTGGTATCCCGCGATCTCGTAGTCAAAGCTCGCATAGCCCTTTGTGCGGCTCTTCAGTTCGTCGAAGAAGTCATAGACGATCTCGTTGAGGGGGAGAAGATATTCGAGCTTCACCCGCCGCGCGTCGAGATAGGTCATGTCTTTGAAGGTGCCGCGCTTATCTTGACAGAGATCCATGATGGAGCCGAGATAGTCGGGCGGGGAATAGATCTCCGCCTTCACGACGGGCTCTTCCATACTTTCGATCTCGGAGACGGGGGGAAGGTGCGAGGGGTTGTCCACATAAAACTCACTTCCGTCCGTCTTGTGGACGAGATAGGAGACGGAGGGGGCGGTCGTGATGATGTCGAGATTGAATTCCCGCTCGATGCGCTCCTGAATGATCTCCATGTGTAAAAGTCCCAAAAATCCGCAGCGGAAGCCGAAGCCGAGCGCAACGGAATTGTCGGGCTCGAAGGTGAGGGAAGCGTCGTTGAGTTTGAGCTTCAGGATCGCCTCTTTGAGGTCGAGGAACTTGCTCCCGTCGAGGGGATAGATGCCGCAGAAGACGACGGGCTGCACCTTTTTATAGCCGGGAAGGGGGGGCGTGTCGGGCTTGTCGGCAGAGATCACCGTGTCGCCGACCGCGACTTCCTCGATGGATTTGATGCTCGCCGCGATGTAGCCGACCTCTCCCGCAAGGAGCTTCTCCTTGGGCTGCAGAGCGGGGGAAAAGGCGCCGACCTCGGTCACGTCGTATGTCTTGTCCGAGAGGCACGCCTTGATCTTATCGCCCACCTTCACGCTTCCGTCCTTGACGCGGACGAAGAGAATGACGCCCTTGTAATTGTCGTAATAACTGTCGAAGATGAGGGCTTTCAGGGGGGCGTCGGTGTCCCCCTCGGGGGGCGGAACGAGCTTTACCACCGCTTCCAAAATATCGCGGATATTCGTCCCTTCCTTGGCCGAAACGCAGGGGGCGTCGCTCGCGTCCAGCCCGATGACGTCCTCGATCTCCGCCTTGGTCTCGTCGATCCGTGCCGATTGCAAGTCAATTTTATTGATGAC
>CANPYD010000014.1 GCA_947587775.1 uncultured Clostridia bacterium | reverse complement strand
CGCGGGATCGTCGCGGAAGAGAATCTCGCGGCTGCGCGCATAGGGATCATCCCGATCCGGCGCCTCTTCCGGAGCAGGTTGCCCGTAAGAGGTTGCGCGAACGGGTTCGGGCGGACGCTCGGACGGCGGCGCGGAAATACGGACAGGCTCGGGAAGATCTTCAAAGTCCTCCCCCGCGGGTTCACTCTCCCTGCGCGAAGTCCTCCGGTGTGCGGAAGGCGTAAGATATTTCCTGAGCGGCGTCAGGAGCAGGAGGAACCAAAGGGAAAGGAGTAACAAAACCGAAAAAATCACATAGGCGCCCGCCTCCTGTAACAGAAAACGGACGGGATAGACGACGAGCCCGAGCAAGACCCCGCCGCCCGTGCCGTCAAGCGCTGTCTCCCCTGCCGCCCTGAAACAGCTTCCGAGGTACGTCCCGTAGCTGACGGCATAAGAACTTTCGGGGTCAAGGAAGAACCTCTCCGCCGTTGCCGTATGTACGATCAAAAAGACGGTGAGAAGGAACAAAGACATGCGCAATGTCCAGCCGCGCGGGATCAATTTTTTGCCCGAAACGAGCACGAGCGCGCCGTAAATGAGCAAAAGAAAGAGCGGATAGACTAAAAATCCCGCGACTCCCACAAAGAACGCGGTGATCGCGACCCCGATGTCCCCGAAGAGATAGGGCCCCGTTACGGTTATGAGAAACAAAACCGCGCCGAACAGCAGGAGCGTCATTCCGACTGTCTCCCGCGTCAGGATCGATGCTTTATTTTTATTCTGTTTATCATCGCTTCCGCGACCGATGCCGTTCACATTTCCTCCGTCGTTCCCCTACGGGGAACATCGTCTATGATGTCATTTTCCAGTATAACATTTTTTCGCGGATTTTTCAACGATATTGGCGTATTTTTTTGACGGATTTTGAAGTTCGTCCGCGATCTCCCTTCCAAAGATCCGCCCGCGGCCCGCAAACCGCCATATAAAAAGCTCCCCCGCAAGGGAGAGCTTCCGATGATCGGTCGTTACGCCTTCTGTTCCGCGTCGGTCTTGCTTTCCTCGTCGGTTTTCTCCGCCTCCTCCGCGGGAGCACGGGCGACGAGCGTCGCATAGATCCGGATCTCGCGGTCACGGATCAGTTCGTCGCGGGTCGCATTGGGAATCTCCGCCTCGGAAGCGGGATCATCCTTGCGCTTCAAACCGTATTTCGCCGCGATGTCATTGAGAAGGAGCTTCGCCCTGCGGCACTTCATGCCCGAAGTAAAGCGCAGGAGCGCGGGCGTCTCGGCAAATCTCTTCTTGTCGGAAATGTCCTCGAGTTTGAACGCTTCATAATCGACATCCTCGGGAGAGAGCGCATAGGCGACGCAGAGCTTCTTGCCCTTGAAGAAGAGCACGCCAACTTTATCGCGCCCGATGCCGATACGCACATGGCGGCGGCTCTCGCGAAGTCTGACCTTCTTGAAGCGGGCGGTCTCGGCGAAGTAGTCCGCATAGAACTCCTTCATTTCGTCGTCCGCAAGCGCAAGCCTTGCCTTGAAAGAATAGGAGAAGGTGACTCTGTACTGCCTCTCGTCGTAGATCGGGCTCATGACGCCGATCATAAGGCGCATCGCGGGAGACATGTCTTTGACGAACATGATCCTGCCGCGGCGGTCGTAGCCGCCCTCCTCTGCCGCAGCGATATCTTCTTCGTCGTCGATATCGTCGTCATCGTCGTCATCCGCGGCGACGGGAGCGGGCGCTGCCGTTTGCACGACAACGGGCACCACCACGACCTGCTGCTGCACGACCGGCTGCACGACGGGGACAACAGGGACAACGGGGACAACGGGAACGACAGGCTGAGGCTGAATCTCAGGCTCGGGCGCGGGCTGGAGAGCGATCTCTTCCGCAGCGGCTGCCTTGTTCCGCTTCATCTGGGTGACCGTCATGAGAACGATACTCCCGATCAGGATAGCCAAAATGATCCCGCCGAGCACTAAAAACGATGTAAACATAGCACTCCTCCGTATATTACAAAATACAAGCTATATACAGTATACAACGGATTTATAAATTTTGCAAGTGGATATGCAAAAATATTTTGCCGAAATAAAAAATTTTCCGCAAAAAAAGCGGAAAAAATACGCAAAATTCGCAATTTGCGGGCGCCCGCGCCGCCTTCCCCCTGCGGGAAGGCATGTTTCGGAGCGAAAAAACGCCTTACGCGCTGACAAGATCCACGTATTCGTCGAACGTCACGCTCTTGTCGAACACTTTTGTGTTGTCGATGACGATGATGCGGTTGCAGACGGTGTTCATGAGTTCCTGATCGTGCGAAGTGAGGAGCAGGCACCCTTTGAACGCCGTAAGTCCGTTGTTGAGAGAGGTGATGCTCTCGAGGTCGAGGTGGTTCGTGGGCTCGTCGAAGATCAGGAAATTCCCCCCTTCGAGCATCATTTTCGCAAGCATGCAGCGTACTTTTTCGCCACCGGAGAGCACTTTCGCCTCTTTAAGGGCCTCCTCTCCCGAAAAGAGCATCCGCCCGAGCCAGCCGCGCAGATATTCTTCATAGTGATCCTTGGAGAATTGCGACAGCCATTGCACGAGCGTGAGAGAGCATCCGTCGAAAAATTCGCCGTTGTCAAGCGGGAAATAGGATTGCAAAATGGTCTTCCCCCACTTGACCGTTCCGCCGTCCGGCTCCGCTTTTCCCATGAGGATGTCATAGAGCATGCTGACGGAAGTCGATTTATCGCAGAGGACGCCGATCTTGTCCCCTTTCTGCACCGTGAAGGAGAGATGTTCGAAATATCCGTGTTTCGTGAGATCTTCCACGATGAGAATATCGTTGCCGATCTCGCGCTCGAACTTGAATTCGATGAAGGGATACTTCCGAAGGGAAGGTTTGAAGTCGGAAATGGTGAGTTTTTCGAGCTCTTTCTTCCTCGAAGTCGCCTGGCGGGACTTGGAAGCGTTCGCCGCAAAACGCGCGATGAAATCTTTGAGTTCGGCGGCGCGCTGCTCCGCCTTCTTGTTGGCGTCGCGCTGCTGGCGCGCCATGAGCTGGGAGGTCTGGTACCAAAAATCATAGTTCCCGAGGAAGAGATTGATCTTTCCGTAATCCACATCGCAGATGTGCGTGCAGACTTTATTCAAAAAGTGGCGGTTATGGGAGACGATGATGATCGTATTCTCAAACTCCAAAAGATAGTTTTCAAGCCAGCGCGTCGTTTTGAGATCGAGATTGTTGGTCGGCTCGTCGAGAAGGAGCACATCGGGATTCCCGAAAAGCGCCTGGGCGAGGAGCACCTTGACTTTTTTCTTCGCGTCGAGCTCCCCCATTGTCATGTAGTGAAATTCGGAGGGAATATCGAGCTCGTTGAGGAGCGTCTGCGCCTCGCTCTCCGCTTCCCAGCCGCCGAGCTCGGCAAACTCCGCCTCGAGCTCCGCAGCGCGCTCGCCGTCCTCGTCGGTAAAGTCCGTATGGGCGTACAGGGCGTCCTTTTCGTCCATGATCTCCACGAGCCGCCTGTGCCCGAGCATCACAGTCCTGAGGACGGTTTCCCCGTCGTATTTGTTCTGGTTCTGCGCGAGGACGGACATGCGCTCGTTCTTATCGAGTGTGACATCGCCCTTGTTGGGTTCAATCTCGCCCGAAAGCACCTTCAGGAAGGTGGATTTCCCCGCCCCGTTCGCTCCGATGATGCCGTAGCAGTTTCCCTTGGTGAATTTTAAGTTGACGTCCTCAAACAGCTTTTTGCTTCCGTATTGCAGACTGACGCCGTTGACCTGTAACATTGTTTACCTCTCTATGCAAAAATGATTTTTTTATTCCGTGCGGTCGTAAGTATAGTCGCTGTCCCGCGTGAGCGAACGGATGGTATCCGCCATATTTCCGTCGGCGGAAAATGCATCCGAGTGCCAGAATCCGTAATTGGTCTTCCAAACGGAGTGGGGCGACAGATTGACCTTCTCCAGCGTGATACATCCCGCAAACGCTTCACTGTAGATAGATTTTATATTATCGGGAATGGTGATTTCCTTCAGCGCGCTGCAATTTTTGAAGCAGGCATCGGGGATCGCCCCGATCGCCGTGGGAATATTGACGTTGACGAGACGGGAACAGCTCTCAAACACGCCCTCCCCCATTTCCCTGACGGAATCGGGAAGGCGGATCTCCGCAAGATTGGTACAGCTTGCGAAGGCGCTCTCGCCGATCGAGACGACGGTCTCGGCAATTCTCACCTCGGTGAGAGACGAACAGCCCTTGAAAGCGTCTTCACCGATCCGCAGGATCCCCTCGGGAATGATGATACTCTGCACGTGGTTGTCTCTTCCCGAGAGCGGTTTGGAGACCTGCGTCACGCGGTACCCGTCGATCTCAACGGGAATGACAAGCTCCTCCATATCGTACGCAAGTGCGCCGACCCCTGCAGTGCCGTCCTCTAAAATTTCATAATAGAAGCCGTCCGCGGTCGTCTTCTGCGTCTGAACGGTATAGAGCAGGCCGCAGAGACTGCTGAAGATCGCAAACGCCCAGACAAATCCTATCGGCATACTTACCTGCCCATTATCATAATCAAGTCCATCCCAATTGGCAATGACTATCACGAATCCAACCAAGATACCGACTCCGAAATAGATCCAAAGCCAGATATGCAAACAGTCACAGAACCAGCCGATCAGGATACAGATCGCGGCAAGAATTCCTTCCACCGGCAGTCCGATAAAATAGCCGATCATCCTTTCGGCGCCTCTGATCAGAGCAAAGATCCCATGGAGAAGCAGGATGCCCGCAAGGACGCTCAAAACGGCGATATAGGCAATATAGCCGCTTGTTCCCACCACCATCGTATTGGCGAAGGGGTAACTGACGGCAAAAAGACAGCCCGCAATCTCGAGGATCATAAATACAAGGATGCTTGCCATAAAAAGCGGCGAACCGTCTTTGAGTCTTCCAAAGAACCCGGCAAACCCTCTGCCGATCGCGGAAAAGAGAGAGACAAAGACGCCTTTGATGTTTTTGGAGGCTTCGCCGCGTCTTCTCTTGCGCTCTTCTCTGCGCGAGGCAAGGTCGAGCTTCCGCTGCTGCTTTTCCTCCGCCTTCTGCTCGGCGAGTTCATGGCGGCGCTTCAGTTTATCCTGTTTTTCCTTTTCCTTTTTGGCCTGAAGTTCTAAACGGCGGGCTTCGTTCTGCTCCTTGATGAGAGCAGCTTCTTCCCTCGCACTGTTGGCGTTCGTCAGGATCTCCTCTGTTTTCTTCCTTGAAGCCTTGCGCGAACGGAACCTCTGAATGTGTGCTTCCACACGGCTGTAGGCATCGGGTCTGTCGCAACCGATCCCCTCGATCTTGCCATCGATCCCCGGAAGACGCTCGATCCGATGCTTTTCATCCCGATACAGGATCGTGAGCGCTCCGCTCTCCTTCTGCCCCCGCTTCATCATCTCCGCAAAGCGGGTATACTCATTTTTGACCCATGGGGTATCTAAATATTCTTCATCAAAACAGACGAGGATCATGCTCTCCGATCTCAGAAGCGCATAGCAGATGAGCGCCTCATAATCCTCGCCCGTACGATCCTTGGCGTCCACTTCCGAATAGAAGGGTTTAAGGTTTTTATTCTTGAGAAAATAGTAGAGCTTCAGCGTTTCATGGCTTTCTGCCGTATAGAGCTTGCCGCCCTCACTCTCCTGCGTCCCGGCCGTGGAAACTTTTGTACAGAGAAAGACGTCGTAATCGACCCCGTTTTTTTGCAGACGGTAAAATTCTTCACGGATGTGGTCGATCGCCCTGCCCTGTGCGCGGTAGACTTCCCGCTGTTCGTCCGTGGCAAGTTCCACCGCCTTGAGATAAGCAGGGTCTTCCATGAAATTCTTGAAGGAGATCTCATGACAGATCGGACGGATGTACGGCGTTTCTCCGCTCTTATCCACGATGAACTGGACGCGGAGTTTTGCCCTTGCAAGACCGAAATAGGCCTCGGGTTCCTCAGGGGCATGCTCGATCGCCTTTTCAAAACAGATCCTTGCCGCATCGAAATCGCCGCGGTCGATGTTGTTATCACCGCTGACGAGCTGGGCGGTGACATAGGCGGAAAGACCGAACGCCGGCAGCGTCCACGACGTGCCGCAATATTTGCAACGGATGACGCCGCCCGACGCTGTTCTGTAGTCGAGCTTCCCCCCGCAGCACTTGCATTGGTTCGATTTTTCCTTCTCCTTCGATTCCATAGTATAAATTATATCATATTTTTCCCTATTCACCAAATGAATCTCGGCGAAAAAGAGAAACTTTCTTCAAAACGCTTGCATTTTTCGGCGATTTGGGGTATACTCGTCCTGCCTGAACGGAAAGAGGGTTCTGACCGCAAAGGAGGAAGATCAAATCGACCGTGCCAAAGTCTTATGTTTGGCTTTTTTCCTCCTGCCGTTTCGGGCGGGAGATTTTTTTATGGATGAAAAACGTATCGCGGTACTCTCCGTCATTGTGGAGAAACGGGAACAAGCCGAAAAACTCAACGCGTATCTGTCGGAGTACGGAGAATACATCATCGGCAGAATGGGGATACCCTACCGTGAGAAGCATGTCTCCGTTCTGAGCGTCGTGCTCGACGCCCCCCTCTCCGTCCTCAACGCCCTGACGGGCAAGATCGGACAGCTCGACGGAGTGAGCGCAAAGGCGATGGTGAGATGATTGTTTCGCTCGATGATTTCGTTCATTTTTTTGCTCGCCCCGCTCGCTTCGCACAAGGCGCCCCGCGGACGCGTCGTTGCTTTGTCATTTCGCCCCGCCCGCACTTCTATTGTGTACCAAGGGCGGCACGAGTACGAAGTGCGAAGTAGCTTGTCGAGACATCTCGGGCGCGAAGTTACGCGGGTCTCTACCCGCATGAGACGCTGTCACCGCAAGGTGACTGAGGTGGGCTTCTTGGCTCCCCTTATAGGGGAAGCAACAATCAAAAAATCTTTTTAAGGAGTAACGATATGAAGAAACTTTTCAAAGGCATCTTTTGCGCCGTGCTGTGCGGCGCGGCGATCCTCGGCGCCGTTGCGTGCGGCGACAGGGACAACACAAACGATCAGACGGACGGCGGGACTTCGGAACCAACCTTCGAGATCGCGGGCGATCTGCAAGCTCTCTACGGGACAGACGGATATCCGCAGGCGGTGCTCGTTGCAAAGACTTCGGTCATTGAAGCCGATGAGGCGGCGGTCGCGGCAATGATTTCTTATATGGAAGGCGCGGACGGCTATCTTGCCTCGGCGCAGCCTGCCGACGTTGTGGCGCTCCTCAATGACAAATACCCCGCGGGCGTCACCCCTTCACTGACTGCGAAAAATCTCAACGCGCAGGTCATCAAAAACTGTTCTGTGAAATTCAGTGCGGCATCCGAAAAGAAGGCGCTCATGAATGCCTATCTTCAAAAGCTCATCGGCGTGCAAGCGGATTCCACCAAACTCCCCGACGACGCTTTCTATTATGAAGGCGGCGCGAAGGCGGGAGAGATCACGGGGCACTATGACGTCTATGCGCCCGACGGCGCGCCCGCGCTCGCACTTGCAAACGCCATTCATGAGGGAAACTCCGCATTCACCTATCACGTTGTCGCCTCTGCGGCGATCGAGGCACAGGTGACGGGGCAAACCCTTGCGGCGGATTTCTGCGTGCTTCCCTCCAACGTGGCGGCAAAGCTCCTCGGGAGCGCTTCAACTTATAAAATGCTCGGCGTCGTGACAAACGGCAACCTCTATTTTGTCCGCACGAATACCGCACAGAGCAAGCTCACCGATCAAGCGTCCCTCTCCGCCCTTATCGGAAAGAAGGTCGGCGTCGTTCAGCTTGCGAACGTCCCCGGACTCACTCTGCAAGCGGTATTGAAGGACGCCGGCGTTCCCTATCAGATCCTCGAATCGGTCTCCGCGCCCGCCGCGGATGACAAGGTGAATCTCGTCGCATTCGCCAACGCCACGACCGTCGGCCCTGCCGCGGGGTGCGATTACTATCTCTGCCCCGAACCCGCCGCCACCGCAAAGACAAGCGCGTTTCAGGCATCAAAATCTTAACGTCAATTGAAAAAGAATCTGATTTTCTCCGCGCTCTCCATCTTGTTTTTGTGGTTGGTGTGGATCATCGCCTATGATGCGGTGCGGAACGACTATCTTCTCCCCTCATTTTGGGAGACCTTCCGTGCGATGGGAAAGCTGTTTGCGGACGGCTCCTTTTGGAGCGCCTTCTTCGGCACGTTTTTGCGGACGGTGATCTCCTTTTTGATCGCCTTCATGCTGGGGGCGGCATTTGCGGCGCTTTCCTGCCTTCATGGCGGCGTACGCGCCTTTCTGTCCCCCCTCGTGTCCGTTCTCCGCACGGTGCCGACGATGGCGGTCATCCTCATTCTGCTTCTCTGGACGAATGCCTTCGTCGCCCCCGTCATCGTCACCCTTCTCGTCATTTTCCCCGCTTTGTATAGCGCGATGCTCGCAAGTATCGACGAGGTGCGGGGGGAATACGGCGCGCTCGCACAGGCATTCGGCGTTCCCGCGGGACGGAGGCTTTTCTCAATGTATCTCCCCCTCTGCGCTCCGAATGTCCTGTCGCAGGCGGGCGGGATCCTCTCGATGGGACTGAAAATCACTGTTTCGGGCGAAGTGCTTTCGCAGACGTACCGCTCTCTCGGCGGCATGATGCAAAATGCCCAGCTGTTCCTTGAAATGCCGACCCTGCTCGCACTCACCGTGCTTGTCGTCGTGCTCGGCTTTCTTTTGGAAGGCTTGGGACTTCTGTTCAAAAAAATACTGATCAGGTGGCGCACATGATTCTGCGGTCTGTCAAAAAAACATATGGGGAAAAGGTCGCGCTCGACATCCCGCAGCTGGAGATCGAACCCGACAAGATCACGGCCGTTCTCGGCGAAAGCGGCGCGGGGAAAACCACCCTTTTGAACGTGATCGCGGGCGCGCTTCCCTTTGAAGGCAGCGTCGAAGGCGTCGGGAAGGTGAGCTATCTCTTCCAAAGTCCCACCCTTTTGCCCAATCTCACCGTGGAAGGCAACCTCAGATTCGTCCTTCCGAAAGAGGAATGGGAGAAGATCCCCTCGATGCTTGAAAAAATCGGGCTCGCGGGCAGAGGGAGTTCCCGTCCGCGGGAACTTTCGGGGGGAGAGAAGCAGAGAGTTGCGATCGCGCGTGCGTTTTTATATCCGCACGACGTGCTTCTCATGGACGAGCCCTTCTCCTCTCTCGACCTTTCCCTGAAAAAAAGCCTTCTCTCCCTCACCGCAGAGCTTTGGCGCCCACGGCGGGAGACCGTCGTCTTTGTCACCCATGACGTCCATGAAGCGGCGGTCCTCGCCCACCGCGCGCTTGTCCTGAAAGAGGGCGTCATACTCACCGATCTTCCGATCGCGGGAGAGCTCGCGCGCGACTTTTTCTCCCGTTCCGCGGAGGAAGAAACGCTGGTGCGCGCCTTGACGGGCGAAGAATTTTCATGAAGCGGACAGCCTTTTCATACAATACCGTGTGAGGAACTTTCGTTCGCGTCGAAGAAAAATCAAACGGCGTATCGTGCTCGTCACGGTCGCCGTTTTTTTGATTCTGATCGTCGTCATCATCCATGTCAATCTGACGGGCGTGCTCAAATCCATTGCGGAAGCGAATATGCGTTCGATCACGACGGTCGCCGTCAACGACGCGATCTATTATACCCTTTCGGACGGCATCCGCTACGAGGATCTCGTCAATGTGGAACGGGGGGAGGACGGCGAGATCCGCTCCATCTCCTCCAATTCCTTTCAGATCAACCGCATCGCCCGCGACGCCGCCTATATGTCCCAGCAAAATTTGCAGGAGATGAGCGAGGGCGGCATCGACGTACCTCTCGGCGCGTTTACGGGCATCGAGGCGTGGGCGGGCTTCGGCCCCAAGATCAATATCCAAATCATTCCGATCTCCAATGTCTCCTGCAGTTTCGCTTCAAAGTTTGAATCGGTCGGGATCAACCAGACAAAACACTCCATCTATCTCGAGATCGTGGCGGACATCTCGATCGTCATGCCTTCGGGCACAAGCAATTTCGCCTCTCTCACCGAGGTACTCATCTGCGAAAGCGTGATCGTTGGCCGCGTCCCCGAAACCTATCTGCAAGGAAATCTCTTCGGCGGGGGATACACACTCGCGCCCTAAAAAGGTTTTCCGTCCCTATTGCATTTTTTCGGAGAATGTGATACAATATCCGTATGGTACCGGACGTATCTTTTTTGTGGCTCGATCTATACGGTTGGATGATCCTCGCGGGCGTTCTTGCGGCGATGATCCTGTTCCGCGTGTTTTACAGGCGGGCAGGGATCTCCTACCGCGTCTTCGCCCTGACCGAGATCGTCTCCGTGCTCGCCGTCTGCGCGGGATATGCGGCGGCGGCGCTCTTTCAGAGCTGGTACCGCTATCTCCAGACGGGAGTGTTTGAATGGGGCGTCGGAGCGACCTTTTACGGCGGTCTCATCGGCGCGGCGGTGACTTTCCTCATTTTTTACTTCCTTGCGGGGCATTTTGTCTGCCGCGATCAAAGCCACATCAAAGAATTTAACCGTATGCTCTCCCTCATTGCGCCCTGCATTGTCATCGCCCATGCGTTCGGGCGGATCGGGTGCCTGCTCGACGGCTGCTGCTACGGAAGGGTGACGGACAGTTTCATCGGGCTCCCCATGCGCGTCCACGGCGTTTTCGAAAAACGGGTGCCGCTACAACTCTTCGAATCTGTCTTTTTATTTGCGCTCGGGAGCGTCCTTCTCACGCTCGTTTGGAAGTGCAAGGGAACTTACAACGCGAGCATCTATCTCATCGCCTACGGCGTCTGGCGGTTCATCATCGAGTTCTTCCGCGACGACAACAGAGGATCGTCCGGGATCGCCGCCCTGAGCCCCTCGCAGCTCACGGCGATCATTATGGTCGCGATCGGGATCGCCTATCTTCTCTTGTACCGTTTCGTGCTCAAAAAATTCTTCGAGGGGGCGCCTGCGCATGAAACGGAATGACGTTCTCCTTTTGATCCTCTTTCTCCCCTGCCTTGCGCTCATCATTCTGTTCGGCGTGCCGGGGCTTCTCCCCATCGCGGACGATGTGACGGCGCGGCTGTGCGGCGAAACGATCCCCCGCCTCGCGGCAGGCGGGTTTTTGCTTGTTTTGCTCATTCTGAAGGGATACGGCGCTCCGTTCCGCTTCTCCGTGAAATTATCTCACCTGATTTGGGCGCTCCCCTGCTTTGCGGTCGCGATCGCGAACTTCCCGTTTACGGCGCTCATCGGGGGAAAAGCCGTCCTCGACCGCGTCGATCTCCTGTGGCTTTTCCTCTTGAAATGCCTTTCCGTCGCTTTGCTTGAAGAGACCTTTTTCCGCGCCCTGCTCGTCCCCCTTCTCAGCGGCGAGACGACCGCAAAAAAACTGCGCGCCGTCCTTCTCTCCGCCGCGCTCTTTGCGCTCATGCACCTTCTGAATCTCTTTTCTGGGAACGTCGGCGGCGTGCTCTTGCAGGTCGGCTACACCTTCCTGCTCGGCTGTATGTTCGCCGTCATGCTGCTCAGAACGGGCAATGTGTATCTGTGCATACTGACCCATTTTCTCTTCGATATCGGCGGCCTCATCGTAACCGATCTCGGGCACGGCGCCTTTCAGGACAGAACGTTTTGGATCCTCACCGCCGTGTTCGGCGTGCTGTGCGCGATCCATATCGCAGTGAGCTTTTTCCTTCTCTGCAAGAAAAATGTTCACAAAATGAATAAAAGCAGTTGACATTCCGTTTCGGTTGTATTATAATTGATCAACGGCAGGTAAACTATGAATATTTTCAGAAAAATTTGGTGCAGAACATTTCAAACGGGATTCCGTCTTGCGATCCCGCTCATGCCCTACCGCATTCCCAAACAGCTCCACAGCTGCTCGGAGGCGGCGGCGCTCGTCAAGGAAAAGGGAAAGCACAAGGCGCTCATCGTCACGGACGCGGGCGTCCGCGCGCACGGCGTGCTCGATCCCGTGACGGAAGCCCTCGCGGCGCAGGGGATCTCTGCCGAGATCTTCGACAAAACCCCCGTCAACCCGACGATCTCGGCAATCGAGGAAGCCCTCGCGCTCTACCGTAAAAGCGGGTGCGACTGCCTGATCGCGGTGGGCGGCGGTTCCCCCATGGATTGTGCAAAGGGCGTCTGTGCACGGCTCATCAAGCCCAAGAAATCTCTTCTCAAAATGAAGGGGATCCTCAAAGTCATGGGGAAACAGCCCCTCTTTATCGCCGTTCCCACGACTGCCGGCACGGGCAGCGAGACGACGATTGCTGCGGTCGTCACGGACGACAAGACGCATTATAAGTTTACGATCCTCTCCTTCTGTCTCGCGCCAGCATATGCGCTCCTCGATCCCGTGATGACGAAAACGCTCCCGCCCGCCATGACTGCGCAGACGGGGCTCGACGCGCTCACCCACGCTGTGGAAGCGTACATCGGGAGATCGACGACCCGCTTCACGAGAAAGCGCGCCGTCAACGCGGTGACGCTCATCAAAGACAATCTCCTTCCCGCCTACGAAAACGGAGACGACCTCACGGCGAGAAAAAATATGCAGATCGCAGCCTTCGACGCAGGGCTCGCCTTTACGATCTCCTATGTCGGCGTATGTCTGAATGCTTCTTTGTCGATCTTCGAAAGGCCCTCGGGCAGAGAAATGCTTTCAAGGCCGCTGTTATAGAATGCTTCACTGCCGATATGCGTTACACTCGCGGGGACTGTGAGCTCCTTTAAGCTCGTGCACTTATAAAATGCACGGCGGTTGATTTTCGTCAATGTAGAG
>CANPYD010000013.1 GCA_947587775.1 uncultured Clostridia bacterium | reverse complement strand
CATATCGTCATCGACAAGGCGATCACGGCGTTCAAGTACGACTACCGCATCCAGAACAAAGAGCACCCCATCAAGGCGCTCTCCGACCGGAAGAAGGATAACATCGATATTGCAAGAGTGAAGGGAAAGTAAAAGGGGGCATCATCCCCCCCACCACCGCCTGCGGCGGAGCCTCCCCCCCTCGAGGGGGAGGCCTTATCATTTGGCGCCTGAATGCCCCACGCTTATCTTTCTCTGCCGAGGACAAAGTCGACGGAACAGTCAAAGTAATCGGCGAGTTTTACAATGGAATCAAGGCTCGGCGCATAGACCCCTTTTTGCCAGTTGAAAAAGACGGAGTGCGTGATCGGGACTTCCTTGCAGAGCCGATACTTCTTGACGTGATAGTAGTCCAAAAGAAAGGCCAGCCGCTCCGGGAAGGGCGGAATGGGTGAAAAATTCATCTTCTGAAGTTCGGGTGTTCTGCCGAGCAGAAAGTCCAATGAACATTGAAAAAGATCTGCCATTCTGATCAGTACGGTGATGTCGGGCAACTGCCCGCGCAGGTAAGAATACGCGGCGACGTCACTGACGCCCAACCTTTCCGCAAGCATGGGAATGGTGAGATGATTGTCAAACAACAGATCCTTGAGGTTTTCGACAAAATTCGACACATGTTCCATTTTTCCGTTTGATTCCTATTGCAATTATGTCCTGAAAAATGTGCCCGCGCGGGAAGCGCGGGCACGAATCATAAAAAATACATTATTCAACGGGGCGGAGTTTGGCGGTGAAATGCCGCAGAATGGGCGGCTCTTCCACGATCTCATATCCCTTGATCGCGCTTGCCCGCTCCTTGATATTGATGAGCGCGTCGGCAATCACGTCGAGGTGGGACTGCGTATAGACGCGGCGGGGGATCGCAAGGCGGGTGAACTCGAAGTCCGCTTCGAGCTGTTTGCCCGTGTCGGGATCGTTGCCGAGAAGGAAGGAGCCGATGTCGCAGGCGCGGATGCCCGCTTCGAGATAGAGCTCTATGGCAAGCGCCTGAGCGGGGAAACGGTAGTAAGGGATGTGCGGCAGGAGCTTTTTCGCGTCCACAAACACGGCGTGTCCGCCGACGGGGCGCTGATAGGGGATCCCCGCTTCGTCGAGGCGGGCGGCGAGATATTCCATCTGCCCGATGCGGTAGCGGAGATAATTCTCGTCGACGCCCTCCTGAAGCCCGCGGGCGAGCGCTTCGATATCCCTGCCAGACATGCCGCCGTAGGTCACAAAGCCTTCAAAAGAGATCGTCCGCTGCTTGATTGCCTCGAACAGAGCTTTGTCGCGGCAGCCGATGAGCCCGCCCATGTTGACGATCGCATCCTTTTTCGCGCTCATGGTGAAGCAGTCGACGCCCTCGAAGCAGGCGTGCAGGATCTCCTTGATCGTGCTGTTCCTGTAGGCCTCTTCGCGCTGTTTGATAAAGTACGCGTTTTCGGCGCAGCGGGCGGCGTCGATCATAAACCTGATCCCGTACTTATGGGCGAGATCGCGCGTCTGGCGGATATTTTCCACCGAGACGGGCTGTCCGCCTGCGGAGTTGTTGGTGATTGTCATGATGACGACGCCCACGTTCTCCGCTCCGAGTTCTTGGATGAGAGATTCCAGCTTCTCACAGTCCATATTGCCCTTGAAGTCGCAATAGGACGCTGTGTCGAGGGCCTCTTTCACGACGCAGTCGATCGCCCTTGCACCCGCCAGTTCGACGTGGGCGCGCGTCGTGTCGAAGTGCATATTTGCGATCGCGTATTTCTTTCCTTCGAGAAGAATGGGGAGCAGAACCTTTTCCGCCGCCCGCCCCTGGTGCACGAGCTGGATATGGGGGAGCGAGAAGATGTCCTGTGCCGATTTCTG
This sequence comes from uncultured Clostridia bacterium, assembly GCA_947587775.1. Lineage (GTDB taxonomy): Bacteria > Bacillota > Clostridia > Christensenellales > Borkfalkiaceae > Gallimonas. The sequence continues at coordinate 11,673 of CANPYD010000013.1, read as the reverse complement.
CAAGGTATAGTAGCTCTCCGCGCCCGCGTACGATTCGTCGCCGACCATGACGCCGGCCCATTGATCCGAACTCATCGCACCGGTGCCGCTGTCTGTGAGAAGATCGATGTAGACGTCGCGCGCGGCAAGCGAAAAGACATTATAGTGGGCGGCGGCGATCTTTTCTTCCCGCTCCTTGCGGGAGAGGATCTTCAGCGGTTCGACACTCTTGATGCGGAAGGGCTCGGGATAGTAAATTTGTTTCATGAAATCATTTTTCCTCCTGATGTCCAACGAGACAATTTCATTATAAATGTGAAAGTTTCGGTTGTCAAGATGTTCTCAAAAAGTCGCATGAGGGGAATTTTCGCGGATCTGCCTGAAAAAACAAGACAAAATTGCTTGCGTTCGGCCGTCTTATTTGTTATAATACAGTGGACGGCGAGGAGTAGCGCAGTTTGGTAGCGCGCTTGGTTCGGGACCAAGAGGTCGCGTGTTCAAATCACGTCTCCTCGACCAAAAACGGGTGGCCTTTTGGCTGCCCGTTTTGTTTTATTGCATGGTTATCTCCGAAAAATTTCCGATTCGCTTGACTTTTTGTAAGATGTACGTTATAATGTACATACTATGATATGAGGAGGGAGTTGTTATGTCTATCACCAATGCCACGACGCTCCGCAAAAACCTGTTCGGATATCTGGGTGCGGCGGCTGTCAATGATGAAAAGATCATCGTCACGACGAAGAACGGAAATGCCGCGATCATCAGCGAAGAATATCTGCGCAGCTTAGAGGAAACCTGTTTCCTGTGCTCGGTTCCGGGGATGGCCGATTCGATCAGAGAGGGCATGCAGGCGCCTTCGGACGAGTGCCGCGTCTTTGATTGGCGCAAGGAGTTGTAAGATGTACGAAATACGCCTTGGACGCCAGGCGGAGAAGGACCTTCAAAAGATTCTTGCGAGCAATCTTCGCGAAAAGGTGAAGCGGCTCATGGGAACGCTTGAGATGGATCCCTTTCAGCCCCCTTATGAGAAGCTCGTCGGAGATCTTGCGGGAGCGTATTCGCGCAGGATCAACTCACAGCACAGACTTGTCTATCGCGTGGAAGAGGGCACGAAACGCGTGATCATCCTTCGTATGTGGACGCATTATGGAGAATGAAAGGGACGGATATGATACCGCCACCCTCTTGCTTCCCCTTGTAGGGGAAGTACCCGCGCAGCCCAACCCTCTTGCTTCCCCTTGTAGGGGAAGTACCCGCGCAGCTCAACCCTCTTGCTTCCCCTTGTAGGGGAAGTACCCGCGCAGCGGGGGATAGGGTTTTTGAACCCCTCAGTCACCTTCCGGTGCCAGCTCAGGCGGAAAAGGCTTCATAAATAGAATGGTCGCCTTTTCCCGCCATCCCTAAGGAAGGACCCTGAGAGGGGAGCCAAGGGGACGGGCGCAAGGGCGCGTGACAGCTCCCCTATAAGGGGAGCCAAGGGGACGGGCGACGGTGCGGGCTTTCCTGCGAGGGGCGCGAGCGGGATTTTCGGAATTTCCGAAAAAAATGCTTGACAGAACCTTTTTCGGTATGATAAGATATGAGCACAGGTGAAAAAATGACAGCTGTTTTTGTGAAAAACGAAATGATGCGCATGTGCAGAGCCCGGGCAGAAATGTACGGACTTGTTGCCGCGCGCTGAAAACGGTTCAAGTCGATACATTCCGCCCCGGGCATTCGTGCTTCGGGGTTTTTTTATTTGAAAAAAACAGGAGATCTCATATGTTTTTATTGATTTTCAACGGCATGATGCAAATGTGTTCCTGCGGGCGGTTCCCTGCGGGAGATTTGCCATGCCGGCAGATCTTTCAACGGTGCGCCCGCGGTTCTTGCCGCGGGTTTTTATTTTATCCGAAAAAGGAGAGGTCATGATAGAACTCAAACACATCACAAAAGAATTTTCGGCAAAAGGGGGTGCAGTTCTCGCGCTCGACGATGTTTCGCTCACCGTGCGGGACGGCGAGATCTTCGGGATCATCGGGCTTTCGGGGGCGGGGAAAAGCACCCTCGTAAGGTGCGTGAATCTTCTCGAAAGACCCACCCGCGGGCAGGTTTTTCTCGACGGCGAGGAGCTCACCGCCATACGGGAGAAAAGGCTGAGAGAGGTGCGGAGAAACATCGGCATGATATTCCAGAGCTTCAACCTTTTGGAACAGCGGACGGCGGAGGCAAACGTGCGCTTTCCTCTCGAGATCGCAGGCGTGAAACGGGCGGCGGCGCGGCGGAGGGCGGAAGAGCTCCTCTCTCTCGTGGGGCTGAGCGATAAGGCAAAGTCCTATCCCTCCCAGCTCTCGGGCGGGCAGAAACAGCGGGTCGCGATCGCCCGCGCACTTGCGACACAGCCCAAATATCTCCTCTGCGACGAGGCGACGAGCGCCCTCGACCCGTCGACGACCTTTTCGATTCTGGATCTTTTGCAGAAGATCAACCGCGAGATGGGCGTCACGATCGTCGTCATTACGCACGAAATGCGGGTCGTGGAGCGCATCTGCGATCGGGTTGCCGTCCTCGACAGGGGCAGGATCGCGGAGGAGGGGACGGTTGCGGAAGTGTTTTCCTTTCCGAAGTCCGAGATCGCGAAAAAACTCGTGCTTCCCGATCTCACCCGCGCCATAGGGCGGGCGGAAGGAAGAGTGTGGCGGCTCGTTTTCAACGGGCAGACCTCGGACATGCCCCTGATCTTTTCGCTCGCGAGCGAAAAGGGCGTCGCCGTCAACATCCTCTATGCGGACACGCGCGAGATCGGGGGCGGGACGTTCGGGCACATGCTCGTGGGGCTTCCCCGCGAGGAAAATGAACCGATCCTTACGGCGTTCTGCCGTGAAAAAGGGGTCGAATGCAGGGAGGAAAGGATATGAGCAGATTATTTGTACAGCTCGGGTTCGGGGGATTTGCCCTCGGCGTTTGTGGAACCGTCTACATGACCGCTATTTCCACCGCGGTCGCCTATCTCGCGGGGCTTCCGCTCGGGATCCTTCTCTGCGTCACGGACAGGGACGGGCTCAAGCCGATCCCTTGGCTGAATAAGATCGTGGGGTTTGCCGTCAATATTCTCAGAAGCATTCCCTTCATCATTCTCATCGTTGCGCTCATTCCCGTCGCGCGGGCGGTCGTGGGGACGAGCATCGGGAACGGGGCGATGATCTTCATGCTCTCCGTTGCCGCCGCGCCCTATGTCGCGCGTATGGCGGAGAGTTCGCTCAAAGAAGTAGACAAGGGCGTTGTGGAGGCGGCGCGCTCGATGGGGGCGGGAACGTTCACCATCATCCGCAAGACGCTCCTGCCCGAGGCAAAGCCTTCACTGATCGTGGGAGCCGTCATCTCCACGGTGACGGTGCTCGGCTATTCCGCCATGGCGGGGACGATCGCGGGCGGCGGGCTCGGCGCGATCGCCGTGACGCAGGCGAGGCCCTCGGGCGCAGAGGACGTCATCTGGCTGTGCGTCGCGCTTACCGTCGTCATCGTCCAGATCTTGCAGGAGCTCGGCATGTATCTTGCGAAGCGTACCGACCGCCGCATCCAACGGCGCAGAAGGGGGAAAGCCCAAAAAACCGCGGAAGAAGATCCGCATCAATCTGAAAAATTTATTATAAGGAGATAAAAACCATGAAACAACTCATCAAAGGCATCTTTGCCGCAACGCTCGCCCTCGGGCTGACCTTTTCCGCCGCCGCCTGCGGCAGGAACATCGACACGGATCCCGACGTCATCGTCGTCGGCGCAAGTGCGACGCCGCATGCGGAGATCCTCGCCGTCGTCAAAGACGACCTTGCCGCGGCGGGGTATACCCTCGAGATCAAGACGTTCGACGACTATATCACGCCCAACACCGCGCTCGAGGAGGGTTCCGTCGACGCAAACTATTTCCAGCACACGCCCTATCTCAACACTTTCAACGAGGAATACGGCACCCACCTTGCGGCGGTGGAGAAGATCCACTACGAACCCTTCGGCGTTTACGGCAAGAACGTGACAAAGGAACAGTACAAAAGCGTCAGAACGGGAAGGACAATCCTTGTGCCGAACGACAGCAGCAACCTGACCCGCGCGCTCTTCGTGCTCAGGGACGAGGGCTACATCTCGCTTCCGGACGACGCTTCGCCCGCGCAAAATCTCACGGAGCACGACATCGCGGACGCAAAGGGCAATACCGTGCGCCCCGTACAGGCGGAGGCGGTCGCGCAGCTTCTGCGGGAATCGCAGGACGGGACGATCGCCGTCATCAACGGGAATTATGCGTTGCAGGCGGGGCTCAGGGCGACGGACGCGTTTGCCTTCGAGGACGCACACGGGGACGCCGCACAGCTCTATGCGAACGTTCTCGCCGTCAAAGCGGGGAATGAGAATCACCCCAAGATCCAAGCGCTCCTGAAGGCGCTGAAATCGCAGAAGGTCATCGATTTCATCAACGAGACGTACGGGGGCGCGGTGCAGGCCGTCTTTTCGGTGTGACGGAGAGGATTTTTTACAATTTTGCGCAAATCGCGTGACAAACCGCTATCCCCCCTGTTATAATGTCTTTGTCCGACAACAGGAGAGGGCACGCAGGTCTATGAGCGCATGGGAAATTCTTAAAATTATCTTACAGATCCTCGGCGGGATGGGGACGTTCCTCGTCGGCATGAAAATGCTCTCCGAGAACATGACGCGGCTCGCGCACGGAAAATTGCAGACGATGCTCAACAAGACGGCGAAGAGCCGCTTTGCGGGCGTGGGGATCGGCGCCGCCGTCACCGTGCTCGGGCAGAGTTCCGCCTTTACGACGGTCATGGTCGTCGGTCTCGTCAATGCGGGGATCATGACCCTCTTTCAGGCGACGGCGATCATCATGGGCGCGAACATCGGCACGACGCTCAACGCATGGGTCATCGCATTGGGGGGATCGGACGTCACCGTCTTTTTCCTCTGCCTTGCGGCGGTCGGCGTGCTCATGACGATGTTTTCGAAGAAGGAACGCATCGTCACGCTCGGCTCCGTGATCTCCGCCTTCGGGCTCATCTTTGTGGGACTGAAAGTCATGTCGGGTGCGCTCACCTTCGACCGCGGGAGCGAAGCCTATGAGGCGGTCTCGGGCGTGCTGCACGTCATTACAAACCCTGTTCTGCTCCTTCTCATCGGCGTGGCGATCACCGCGCTCGTGCAATCTTCCACGGCCGTCAATGCGATCATTCTCACCATGGTTTCGTCGGGGCTGACGATCGGAAACGGGGGAAACGCCGCGCTCTATATCATCATCGGCTCCAACATCGGCACTTGTGTCACGGCGCTCATCTCTTCGCTCGGCGCAAGCCCCAACGCCAAGCGCGCTGCCCTGATCCATTTTCTGTTCAACTTCTTCGGCGCGGTCATCTTCATGATCGTCCTCATGTGCTGGACGGGATTTGCGGATACCGTTCTCGGCGGCGTCATCCCGTCGGGCTCCATGATCTTCCATGGGACGGATATGGCGCCGGGCATGCAGATCGCCCTCTTCCATACCCTCTTCAACGTCATCAATACCCTGCTTTTCCTGCCCTTTGTCAACGGATTTGTGTGGATCGCGGATCACCTCGTCTCCTCCAAAAAGGAAAAGGAAGCAAAGACGGAGGGAAGCGATCTGTACAGCGAACTTGACGACCGCCTTCTCCGCTCCCCGTCCGTCGCGCTCGGCTATATGGATCAGGAGACGGGCAAAGTATTCGCCTTTGCGATGGAGACCCTCGACACGGCGTTTTCCGCCTTCCTCGAAAAAGATCTCTCCGCGGCGGAGACCGTCCGCGCGCGCAATCTCGAGCTTGCCGAGGCGAACAAGAAGGGGGTTTCCTACCTCGTCAAGCTCACCGCACAGCCCCTCGTTCTCGAAGAAGAGCGCAAGATCTCCGATCTGCACTATGTTCTGAACGACATCATGCGCGTCGGCGAGCTCGCGGACAATGTCACGAAATACACCCGCCACTATGTGGAGGACGGACTCGTCTTCTCGGAGGAGTTCCTCTCCATGCTCCGCGCGATGTATGAAAAGATCCAAAGACTCTTTGAGATCTCCCACGCCGCATTCCTCTATAACGACCGTGCGCGGCTTCCCGAACTCGACGCGCTCGAGGATGAGATCGATACCGACAAGCGTGCGCTCGTCCATACGCACATCAAGCGGCTCAACGAGGGGAAGTGCAGCCCCAACAATGCGAGCGTGTTCATCAACCTCGTCGGGAATTTAGAGCGTGCCGCAGATCATATCACCTACATCGCCCATACCGTGGAGGAGGGCGGCAGGGAAGCATACCTTGCAAATAAATAGCGCCGCTTTCGCCCTTCGGGGCGGCGGAGCGTGACAACCGAAAACTTTTTTCCGAAATCCCCCGAAAAGAATTTGCCTCGGGGGATTTTTGTGCTATAATTGGGAAACGAAACTCTTCGGAGGGACTCTATGAAAATCACGTTTACACAGGAAGGAAAGGTACCCGTTGTTCCGGGCGGCGTGGGGCTGTTCTTCGAGGATCTCAACTATGCGCTGGACGGCGGATTATATGCGGAAATGCTCGAAAACCGCAATTTTGAGGCAAAGGACGTGCACGGCGAGTGGGACCGTTACATCGTCGATGAGGACGGGGGATATGCTTGGGCTCCCTTCCCCGCAAAGGCGGAGATCTCGCTCAAAATCAAGACGGATCGTGCGCTCTTCCCCGAAAATCCCCATTATCTCAGGATCGAAACGGCGGACGGCGGCGCGGGCGTCTCGAATAAGGCGTACGACGGGATCTATCTCACTAAGGGCGCGGGATATAAGATCTCCTTCTATGCGCGCTCCTATGACTACCGCGGCCATGTCTGCGTGGGAGTGTTTGAGGGGGCGGAGATGCTCGTCGGGCGGCGGATCAAGCTCAAAGCTGACGGGAAATGGCACAGGTACGCCTTTTCGGTCAAGGCGAAGAGGGACGCCGAACGGGCGCAATTCCGCTTTTTGCTCGAAAAGGCGGGCTGCGTGCATGCGGACGCCTTCTCCATGATGCCCGAAAACGCCGTGCTCGGCGTCTTCCGCCGCGATCTTGTCGAGCTCATGAAGGCGATGAATCCCGGCTTTTTGCGCTTCCCGGGCGGGTGCGTCGTCGAGGGGAACAACCTCGCGAACAGATATCTCTGGAAGAACTCGATCGGGCAGCCCGAACGCAGAAAACAGAACTGGAACCGCTGGGCGGTGCATGCGACGGGCCCCGAGACGGGCTGGCGTTCGGCATACTCCCACTACGGGCAGACGCTCGGGATCGGCTATTACGAATATTTCCGCCTCTGCGAATATCTCGGCGCAAAACCGCTGCCCGTCGTCTCCGTCGGGATCGCCTGCCAATATATGTCGTCGGAATTTGTCCCGCTCGACAGTCCCGAACTCGAAACATATATTCAGGAAGCGCTGGACGTCGTGGAGTTCGCAAACGGCGGCAAGGATACCGTCTGGGGCAAGGTGCGTGCGGACATGGGTCACCCCGAGCCCTTCAATCTCGAATATTTGGGGGTCGGAAACGAGCAATGGGAGGCCTCTCCCGTGCAGAAGGATACGGGCATGCCCGCCCCCAATGAGTTCTACAAGCGATTTGAGCTGTTCGAAAAGCGGATCCATGAGAGATACCCCGATCTCAAGATCGTCGGTACCGTGGGGCCGACCGTCGATACCGATTCCCACCGCGACGCATGGAAGTGGACGCGGGAGAATCTCCGGAAGAATCCAGATTTCGTCTATTGTTCGGACGAACACTTTTACGTCTCCCCGCAGTGGCTGTACGATCATACGGATGTGTACGATCACTATCCCCGCCTCGGCACGGTGTATGCGGGCGAATATGCCGCGCATGTCCCCGGATCGGGGGCGGCGGGCTTCAATGCACCGCAGTCCAACTGCTGGGAAGGCGCACTCGCCGAAGCGGCGTTCATGACGGGCATGGAGCGGAACGCGGACGTCGTCGTGATGAAGTCCTTCGCCCCCCTGTTCGCGCGGCTCGGCTATACGCAGTGGTGCCCCGACATGATCTGGTTCGACGGCAAGAGCGCGTACGGTTCGGCGAGCTATTATGTCCAGCTCCTGTACAGCCAATATACGGGAAGCTGGTCCTTCCCCACCTGTACGGATGAAAAGGGGATCTACGCGTCCGTGACGGAGCGGGACGGCACTTACTTTGTGAAGGTTGTCAACGCGGGGGAAGCGGAAGTGCACGCCGGGATCGAAGCGGACGTGGACTTCGGCTCCATGACGAGGATCATCCGCCTTTCGGGGGAGCTCGGGCAGTATAATACGGTCGAAGAGCCCAAACTTATCTCCCCGCAGGAGGTCGCGCCGACTTCGCCGAACGCCCTTGACCTCCCGCCGCACAGTTTTAATGTATTGATATTTAAGAAATAAGATCGTTTGATTAGTTTGTGAAAGTCCGCCCTTTTTGGGCGGACTTTCACAATAAATAGTCCTCACGGAGGGGCAAGGCCTGCCCCCTTTGAAGGGGTGGAGCAACGCGTCCTGCCAAAGATTATCAATCCTTGGCAGAATGCGTTGCTCCACCCCGAAGGGGCGAGGGCAAGGGAACTCCCCCTTTTTCACGAATTTCAAAAAAAAATCTCGTTTTTTTTCGAAAAACTCTTGACAATTTTACCTTGGGGGGGGTATAATAAGAAAAGCATAGATCATGTAAAAGTTTCGTCATTTCCGTGTGAAAAATGAAGAGCTTCGGATCGTGCAAATTCTATAAGGAGTAAGAGGTATGAACAACACAAAAAAGCGTTCTTTCACCGCGCTGCTCTGCGTGCTCGTCTGCACACTTGTGCTTGCATTGACACTCGGCATTCTGAGTGCGTGCGGCGGCGATGAAAGCGCCAATGTCAACGAAAACGCAAACGAAGCGACGTGGTACTACGGCGACGCGGAGCCCGCAGAGGGTCTCGGCAAGGAAGGGGATTATTATCTCAATACCGAAACGCTCGCGAGCTACGTCAAGGAAGGCAAGACATGGCGTGCCGCGGCGGACGGTGAGGCAGGCAACTGGTTTACCGGCGACACCGCTCCGACGGACGAGATCGGCGAAGTCAACGATTTCTATCTCGATACTGATTCAGGCAAGCTGTATCACAAGAGCGAAGGCGGCTGGGGAAGCCCCGTCCTCATCCTCAAGGGCGAAAACGGTCGTGACGGCGTCAAGTGGTTCTCGGGCAAAAATCCCGACCCTAATACATACGCCGAAGGCGATACAACCGTCAAAGACGCGGTAAAGGGCGACTTCTATCTCGATACCGAAAACTTTGAGGTTTGGCAGAAAAACGCCGAAGGAAAATGGGACGATCTCGGCTCTTTGAAGGGCAAGGACGGCGAGGCGGGTGTGAGCCCCAAGCTCGACGGCTTTTTGACGGGCACGGGCGCCCCCACTCCCGACCTCGGCAATGATAAGGATTTCTATCTTGATACCGAATCGGGCGAGATCTATCAGAAGAACGGAACTTGGAGCAGCACGGGCTCCCTCGGCACTCTGAGCGCTTCCCAAATCAAGGAAATTCATTTGTACAGTCGCAGTTATGGCAAACGCAACTATGGACAGTGGAGTATCCGTAATTCTTTGCAGGAAATGGGCGGCTCATGGGAAGACAGTTTGGCAGATCAAAACACTTTTGGGTACTGGATTTTGTTTGAAGACGGGAGCAGTTTGTTCATTGAGAAATACTGCCGACACGGTCAACTCACGACCTTGGCATATTTGTATAACAACGATTGCGAATATGGTACGATTTCGATAGAAAAGTGCGGTTATTGCGGGGAAGTATATCTGAAATCCGCACCGGCAAGTACGTTTACTCCGAATCACAAATATTCTTCCGAATGGTCGTCCGATGAGACATCCCATTGGCATGCGCCTATCTGCAGCCATAAAGATGATCTTGGACGAAAAGATGAAGCCGGTCATGTGTGGCGCGAATACTACACTACCGATTATGTTGATGGCTCTGTGAAAGGTTATATCCAATGGAAAGAATGTAAGGTTTGCGGGTACATCGAAAGCGATAAAATCATTACAGCCGAAAGCCTGTTGGAAGGAGATGTGGTGCATATCTCCAATGCAGACGAATGGAATGCCTTCGCAAAAGCGGTGAATAACGGCGAGACATATGGTGAAGAGGGCAAGACATTTGCTGAGGCAACGGTCGAGCTTGATGAATCTATCGACTTCGGTGGGTTGAAGATTACCCCTATCGGACTTCCTTCCAATGCGGCGGAAGTCACCGATCGTACCAATGGCGTTTATCTTGATTTGAAGGATGGGGCAGTGATCGAAGGCGGCTTCAAAGGAACTTTCCATGGCAATGGGAACAAACTGAGCAACTTTAAGATCGAAGGCGGCAACTTCACGGGGCTCTTCGGGTATGTGGACGGTGCTACGATCACTGATTTCACGATTGAGAACGCCAAGATTACAGGCGACGCCTTTGTCGGCGCGGTTGCGGGCTTTATCACCGGAGAATCGGTTCGTATTTCCAAAGTCACGGTGGATTCTTTCAGATTGATCGGTTATGCGCATGTCGGCGGCATTGCGGGCTATGCAAAGGACGCAGGCTCCAAACTCAGAAGAGCAAATGCCTCCGATGAGGCTGCGATCAAGAACTGCACGGTGCAGGGGACATTCACAAGCACGAATGCAGTTGGTGCGCCATTAGATTGTTCAACAAAAATATATGCTGCGATCAATAAGGAGCATGATGAGAAGGATGAATATTATGACGGCGCAAATGCAGGCGGGATCTTGGGCACTTCGCACAGCAGTTCCGTCAACCAATGCTATGTCACGAACATCTTTATGTATTGCGCAGGGACTGCGTCTCGAGTTGTCGGATTGGCAGACGGCACTTCCGAAGCGTGCAGCGTGATCGTCGGAAATGTTACCGGACAAACCGAGGTCCATATCGGGTCTTCGGCTCGGATGCAATCCTCAATTGTCATCCACCTTTCCTCGTATTATAAAAATTCCGCCAATGAAGAGGGCATTGAGACGGTCGGATCCGGTATTACGGTAAAGGCGAAATTGGACAGAAAAGTGCATGGCGAGGACAGCAATGCTAACTATGCAGAATATGCTGATAAAACAAATGTGAAATTCGGATCAAACAAAATGGGCGATGCTGCGCCCTATACGATTTCCACGCTCAATGCCGTGGCGCTTCCCAAGAGGGACGATCATTAAGCTCACAGACAGGCGTTCTACGCCGAATTATCCACACGACAAAGGGAGAGGATTTTTCCTCTCCTTTTGTCGTGTGGTGCGGTTTTGAGGTGGGTACCTGCCCCCTTTGAAGGGGGCGGGTGGCGCGCCGTCCTTGGCGCGACAGGTGGGGGTCATTCCCAATTACGTCACCCTGAGCTTGTCGAAGGGTCACCGCATTAAAAATAAGGTGATGGTTCGACAGTGCTCACCATGACGTGATTAGAGCGTGGTTCGCATTCCAAATCGCGTCACCCTGAGCCGCCGCTGTCCTTGCGGCGTGTCGAAGGGTCACCGCTTTCTTGCTGCCCCTTTCAGGGGAGGTCCCCGAAGGGGAAAGGGGTTTCAAACGGCGGGAAACCCCTCAGTCACCTTGCGGTGACAGCTCCCCTGAGAGGGGCGCCAAGGGGGAGCCAAGGGACGGGGGAATGGCGCGGTCGTCCTCTTG
>CANPYD010000012.1 GCA_947587775.1 uncultured Clostridia bacterium | reverse complement strand
ACAGCCGAGGGAAATCCCTCGGCTGTTTGGCTTTATGCGTTCTTATTCCCGAGATACAAAATAAATCCGAACCAATCGCGGGTTACTATTACCCTTGTTGAGTTCGGATTATTTTGATTTGGTGGACCTGCGGAGAGTTGAACTCCGGTCTTACAAGGTTCAGATGCGGACACTACACGCTTAGTCTGTGATCGGTCTCGCAGGCGGGGAGTCCGCAGACAAACTCCTCCGCATGCATATCTCCGCAATGCCTCGCCCATTGGGGGAGATCCGCCAAAGGGCAACGTTCCCTACTTGATTACGCCCTGTCCCCGGCCGTAGGCCTCCGGGGAAGGACGGGGCTTAAAGGTTAAGCCGCAAGCGCTACGCGGCGAGCGGAAGCTCTGCACGCGGAAGCGCGTCTGCTGGATTTATCGTCAGCAATTAAAATTTTTCCGTTTTTACGAAGCCGAGCCTCCGACGTGCGTCCGACAAGATCCGCTTGCAATCGAATCCGTAACAGGCCCATGGATCTGTCTCCATTATATTATACGCTTTTTTGGAATTTGTCAAACGCTTTCGGGGATTTTCCCAAAAGGGCCGTCATACAGCGGGTGCGCTTCTGTCTTCTACCTGCTGCTCTTTGCCCGATTGTGTTCTTTGCAGAGCATCTGGAGGTTTTCGGGGACGGTCTTGCCGCCCTCGCACCACGGCGTGATGTGATCCCCTTCCATCTCAACAAATTCGTAATGCGTCTTTGCGCGATGCTCCTTGGCGCAATAGGGACAGATCCCGCCCTGCCGCTCATAGGCCTGCCGCTTCTGGCTCTCGGTAAAGGCACGGAGATTCAGAAACTTCTCCTTCCCCGTCAAAAGATAGGGATAGATCCCCTTCTTGTTCGTCACATCGTCGTCCGCCATGAGGTCGGCGATTGTTTGCTCCAACGCCGCAGTGTCGAAAGTCTGCCCGCGGAACTCATCGTACAGCGCACCCCAGGCGATCCCCTTCATCTCCCTGCGGTACTTCACAAAGGTGAGCTTCACCCACTCGATGACGTTACGGAAATACGTCCAGAGCTCGTTCGCGTTGGGCTCGTGCTGATGCTCCGCCATGTAGTCCTCGATGTGCCCCTTACTCATCCAGTCGAGGGCGGTCTCCAAAATTTCCTGACGGATGGGCGAACCGCTCACATAGTCCTTGGCGAGAAGATAGGCAGCGCAGCCCGTCTTGCTGAAAACAGATTTTGCGTGCGTGAGCCACGGGCCCGTATAGGTCGCGTTGCGGAGCTCCTGCTCCGTGAGCCGTTCTCCCGCGATATTGATGATGCGGAACCAATCGAGCTTTTCTTTGTCATTCCCCTCGCAGAAGTAGACGAGCACCTTATAATCGAGGATCTGCTGCTGTTCGGCTTTTGTCAGATTGTGAAAGTAACGGCTCTCCACCGAAAAGTCGCCGTTCACATATTGACAGAAGCTGATCGTGCGCTGCTGGCCGTCCAAGACCTCAAAGGCGCCACCCATGTCCGCGACCCAGTACATCACGTTGAGCGGAAAGCCCTTCATGATCGTGTCGATGACGGCGTTCCGCTTCTTCTCGTCGTAGACGAATTCCCGCTGGTATTTGGGACGGATATTGAGCTTGCCGCCGTAGCCCACGACCCCCTCCTCGGCGTTGTCGATATAGTTTTTTGCGATGTCGGCGATCGAAATTTCGTGCAGTTCGATTTTCATGATTTTCTCCTTATTAAAATGCGTACGTAGGGATCTTTTTTGCCTACATTTTTTAGTGATAATTGTTTGATTTTTGGAAATCCTTGCTCAATTAGCGAGAAAAAATGTGGGTTAATATCTATAATCTCGAATTGTTCGGGGTTATATTTATCGAGAAAGGTGATCGGCACGCCCATCACGCCATCGTAATCGTAAGGAATATCGGACGTCTTTCCGACCTCGATCGCGTCATAATTATTGTATTTCGGATATTCTTCGGGCGAATATTGTTTGTAGAGAGTGAGAATTTCGTGCCTCTTGGCAGTATCAAGATTTGTAAACCAACAGCCCATAATGTGTTTGACCCTCATCCCGTCCACAATTTTTTCGTAACTATAATTTTCAGGAACAATAAACCACATGTCAGCATTGATATTTCGGTACCCAAGCCACATTTTTTGATTTTGTACCAATGTAAAAATCTCTTTATAAGTTATGGCATTGATATTCCCGATGATCAAAAACTTCTTCCCGTACTCCATGAGCTGCGCCACATACTCGCGGAAGAGCGAAAAGGGCGGGTTGGTGACCACAACGTCCGCCTCTTTCAGGAGCTCTATGCACTCCCCGGAGCGAAAATCCCCGTTCCCCTTTAAGAGGGAGAGGGTATTTTTCTCGTTTTTCAGGAGCCACTCGATGTCGCTCATGTCGACCGCCCCGTCGCCGTTGTAATCCCCGACTTCGGTGATCTCGATCTTATAGGCACGGCGGTGTTTGTTCGGCACCGTCCTTTCATTCTCGAAAAACGACATCTGTGTGTAGGCGATCGGAGAGCTGTCGTAACAGGTCGCAATGAGCTTTTTCAGTCCTAAAAAGTTGAAGTTCATTGCAAAATATTTGAAAAAATTGCTCTCGTACGGATCGTCGCAGTTGCAAAAGATGATTTTCCCCGCAAGCTGTTCCTTGTAATGTTTGAGTTCCGCTTCGATGTCCGGAAGTTGGGTGTAGAACTCGTCCGCCTTGTTTTTCCTCGCGTTTCTCAGAGTTTCGGTAGGCATTTTTCCCTCGTAAATAGAACTATAGTGATAGAAATTATAACACGATAGTTTTAATTTGTCAATACAATAGTTTTATTATGAAAGGAAAAAGGCAAATAAACTATAACTAAAGTTTCTATTTGAGGTGATTTATGGAACGCGAAGAAGTTGCAAAACGGATCCGAGAATTGAGAGAAGAAAGAAAATTGAAGCAGAATGCGCTTGCGAATTTGGCAGGCGTTTCGCCCACCTATATTTATCAGTTGGAACGGGGCGAAAAAAGTCCTACGATAGAATATCTCGACCATATCTGCTGGGGCTTGGGGATCACGATCGAGCAATTTTTTTCCACAAAAAAAGAGCCCTCGCAAGAAACAGACCGTCTTGCAGAGCTCACTCCCGAACAAAAAGAACTTTTGAATCGTTTTTTGAATAGTCTATGATCTCGCGCCCGCCCTCATGCGGGCGTAAATCATATTTTCAGCCAATGGAGCGCCGTCATAAGATCGACGTCTTCGCGGAGAGACGAGCTCAATTATTCCATCAAGCCGTCAAGCCATATACAGGGATCTTTCGTTCGGCACAATTTTCCGTTCAAAGAATAACCGACATAAACGAGCGCATCGCCTGAATTGTCATAAATCTCTATCGTGTCGCACAAGGGAATCACTTTCAGAAAATTTTCGTTTGTGCGCCCGTATCTACGTTCCACCGTCCCCTCGCTTACGCCGTGCCCGCCGAGTGCAACGCGGCGCTTGACCCGCTCCTTTGCGATCTCCGCATTGTTCACGCCGACATACCGAAGGTGAATCTCATAGCCAAGCGCCTTTGCCTTTTCGATGGTGCGGAAGATCTCCGTGCCCGAGAGGGTCGTCTCGCGGTTGAAGGAGAGACCTTTCTCCATGCAGTCCTGTTGACGGCGGAGAATTTCCTTGCCCGCTTCAAGCTGAACGCTTGCGCTTCGCCAATCGCCGCCAAGTTCGTGGATCAGCTCGTCAGAATTGAGCCGAACGCCCAAAACTTCCTTATTTTCTTCGCTGTAATAGAGGGTACTTTTCCCCGCGCCGTTGATGCCCGCGAAGATCGTCAATCGTTTAGTAGCTTTCATGTGCCATCACTTCTTTTTGCCTTCTGGCAAGGAGAAAATTATAGACCGCGATGTAGAAGTCGCGTTCGTCCTCGGAGTTCGCCTTCCCGAGCAGCGTCCGAAGTTCATCTGTAGAAAGCATTTTCCCGTCGCCGACAAACGTCTGCGCCGCCATTTCAATCGTTTCGATACGCGTCATAAAAACCTCCCGATACTTATAGTTTATATCAAAATTTGCACTTTGTCAACCTTATATAAAATTTCCTCTCATGCGCCGAAGAACTTGAGCGCCGTCATAAGATCGACGTCTTCGCGAAGGTGGTGCGGCGTCCACGGGACGCAGATATCCGGCTGCAGGCCGCGGCCGCGCGTACCCATGCCCGCGTCGATCGCCTTGCTGCGCGAAGTGGGATAATGCAGCACATATTCTCCAAAGTCGAAATATGTAAGGTTGGCATAATCGTTGACACCCATTGTGGGGCGACCGATTACCGTCACCTTTTGCAGACGCGAGGCGATCTCCACGAAACTTTCCGCCGAAGAAGCGCAATAATAATCGGTAAGGACAACGACCTTTTCGGGGTTTGCAACGCCGCGGTCGGGGAACAGAAACCCATCCGCTTTTGCGGGCAAGAACCCCTTCCCCCTGTTTTTTGTCTGCTGTCCGATCTCTTCCAGAAGATAGTTGCGGATCTCTTCGGACGTGACGCTTTCGAGGTACTCCCGATATGCTTCGATGCGCCCTTCCGCGTTGCGCTCGGTATATAAGATCTCTTCCTCCCCGCAAAAGACGGGTTTTCCGCACATCGGATCGTCCTCGGCAAGCAAAAATTTCAGAAGCGGCAAAAATACGGTATCGCTCCCGCCGCAGTTGTTCCTTAAATCCATAATAAGATTTTTGGTGCGGAGGATCTCTTCCGAGGCATGTTTCGTGACTGCCTGAACGTCCTGTTCGTCAAAAAAATTCGTGAACCTGACATAGTAGCACTTCGGGCTGAGAGATCTGAATGTGCAGGAAGGCTCACCCTGCCCCCGTCCGACATCGGTACGGACGGCGTACTCAAACGTCCGTTGAGCGCGGACGGTCACGGTATTTGCATTTGCGATGACGGTTTCCCAGCGCTCTCCCTGTCGGTCGGGGGGATCCCCATCGAAAAATTCTGGAAACTTATCGGCGACGCATTCGATCGGCGCTCCGTCCACGGCAATGATCTCATCCCCCTTCGAAAAGGGCAGTCCCTGTTCCGCATGGGTAATGAAGAGGGAGTTTTGATATCTTCTGACATGGAAGCCGAGATAAGAACGGAGCTGTTTTTGATAAAAATAGAGATGCCCCCACACTTGGAAGGTCGCCAGATACCGCTCCACCGAGAAGAGAAAGTCCTTGTCGGACATGCCGTCGGCAATCCGCGACAAAAAGATCCCGGGGTCGCCGCCCTTTAAGTCTTTGAAAAATGCCGCGTCGTGTTGACAAATGTCAACGACCGTCTTTGCGATTTCGGTTTTTGTCATATCTTCTCCTTCAAAATGAGATCGGAAGTTGATTCTGTTCAATCTTTACCGTGTCATTATACAATAAAGTTTTCTGCAAATCAAGCGCAATCATTTACATCTACTCACTCCAAACAGATATTTTCGATCTAAATCACAGTGCCTTGGCATAAATAATGTTCAAAAATCAAAAAATTTTTTAATTTTTTATAATATTTGTTCAAAAAATACTTTTCAAATGAAAAAATTTATCGTATAATGGTATCAGAGGTAAAAAAGAATGAAAAAAATTGTGATTTTCGGGAAGAGCGGAACGCTGTCGGAGGACCTCGGGCGCGCCTTGGGGGAAGGATCCCGCGTCGTCACGGAAACGGCCGATCCGCGGGAATATTTCCGCAGCCACACGCCCGACGCCGCGATTCTTTGCGCCGATGATCCGTCGGAGTTTGACGCGATGGCTGTCTGTCCCGTGCCCTTTTTCGCCGTGGCGGAAGACCCCACTCCATCGGCTCTTGACGCGGCGCTTCGGAATCATGCCGCCTACATCTTCCGAATGCCGCCGCCCTTAAGAGTCTTTGCCGACCACCTCGCCGATGCAATCCGCACCCACGGGCAAGGCCTTGACGGGCAAACCTGACGGGGGATCGTTTCCGCCGCCCGGCCGGCGATGAAACGCAAAGGCCGCAAAAAGCCTCGGAGACACACTTTCGGTGTGCCCCGATGTTTGCTGCTGTCATTTTCTTTAGTGTGCACATTAGAATAACGGCTCCCGAATTCGGGAGCCGTTGTTCAAAAGTCGGATAGAAATTCCGCACAAGTCAAGATTTTAGGTTTCCCGATCTCTGCGGAGAGAAAATCATTGTCGCCAGTAATGATCACATCAACGTTTGCGGCAATCGCCGCACGGAGCAAGGGTCTGTCGTCTACGTCGCGGATGAGCGTTTCGCTTTCCTGCTCCTCGGTCGGGACGGGGATCATTTCAAGTGTCAAGAGCGCAAGAGCAAGAAAAGATTCGAGCGCGGGGATCTTCGTCGGAAATTTACGGTTGAATATCCGCCGCATTTCGTCGATGTTCTGCTCGCAAATGACCCCTTGATTGGGCGCCGTCACCGCCTTGACAAAAGCTTGGAATGGAGTCCCGTTCGGGTTCAATGCGGCGGAAATCAGAACGTTTGAATCAATCAACACCTTCATCGTTCTCACCTCTCCGCATCTCGGTGATCATCTTCGCCACTTCTTCCTCAGATGGGGCGCTTTCAACGCCTTGCATCTGTGCTTGGAGCATCTGCATGGCAAAGACTGCGGAATTGACGATGCGAACGCTGCCGTTCTCCACGATGAAAGAAATGCGGTCGCCGCAATCCACGCCGAGAATGGTACGGATATCCTTCGGGATCGTGACCTGTCCTTTCGCCATCACTTTGGCATTGTCGATAAAAGCGGGTTGAGCCATAGAAGTTTTCCTCCTTGAATGTATGGAAAGTATAGATTTCCCTACCCACTTTTATTATACCCAGTTTTCGGAAAATGTCAACACTCTGTCAAAATTTTTTCCGTCCTCACGCCGTTCAGCACCCTTGTCGCCCCCTCGAGGGAAAAGGGGAAGCAAGAAGAGCAACGGCGCGATTCCTTCCCCTAAAAGGGAGCAGCAAAGGGCACACTTTTCAGTTCAAAACCACATCCTTCAAACTCTCGTACTTTTCCATGGCGGCGCGCCTGATATTTTCGGCGTCGAGATTGCGCTCGAACGCTTCGTCCACGAGTTTTTTCGCCATGAAAACGGCGTTCGACGTATATTTCAGATTCTTGATCTCGCTCAAAAACTTTCCGCTCTGGCGGGTTCCCAAAAAGTCGCCGCTCCCGCGCAGTTCCAGATCCTTTTCCGCAAGCGCAAAGCCGTCCGACGTGCTCTTCAGAATATTTAACCTTTCGAGCGCCGTCTCGCTGCTCGACTCGGTGAGCAAAAAGCAATAGCTCTTGTCCGCACCCCTGCCCACTCTGCCGCGAAGCTGGTGGAGCTGGGAGAGCCCGAAGCGGTCTGCGTCATAGATGACCATGACCGTCGCGTCGGGCACGTCCACGCCGACCTCGATGACGGTCGTCGCGACCAAAGCGTCGATTTCTTTGCGCTTGAACGCGGACATGGTAGCGTCCTTTTCTCTGTCGCGCATTCTTCCGTGCAGAAGCCCGAAGCGGATATCGGGCAATTGGTTCCTCAATTTTTCAAAGAGTTCTTCGGCGGAAGTCGCCTCTCCCTCATCGTCCTCGATCTTGGGGCAGACAAAGTATGCCTGCCGTCCCCGACGGATCTCGCCGCGGATCCAGCCGAACATGTCGTCGTACTTCCGCGGGGGAATGATCGCCGTAGAGACGGGGATCCTCTCGGCGGGCTTGTCGGGAATGGTGGTGACGTCGAGGTCGCCGTAAAAGACCAGCGACAGGGTGCGCGGGATGGGAGTCGCGGACATGACGAGCACGTCGATGCTCTCCCCCTTTTCGGTGAGAGAGTTTCTCTGCGCCACGCCGAAGCGGTGCTGTTCGTCGCACACGCAGAAGGCGAGTCTCGAAAACAAAACGTCCCCTTGCAGCACGGCATGGGTGCCGCAGAGAATGTCGATCTCCCCTGCCGCAAGCGCCTCTTTGATCTCACGCTTCTCCTTGGCTGTGGAAGCTCCTGCGAGATACCCCACCCTGAAATCGGGAAAGAGCCTTTTGATCACTTCATAGTTTTGCGCGGCGAGCACTTCCGTCGGGGAAAGATAGACCGCCTGATAGCCGCTCTTCACCGCCATAAAGATCCCCGTCAGCGCCACGGCCGTCTTGCCGCTTCCGACATCCCCCTGCAACAGGCGGTTCATGGGGTGCGGAGAGGTCACATTATCGTAGATCGCCCGCACCGCCGCCTGCTGGCCGTTCGTAAAGGTGAAAGGGAACCGTTTTTCGAACGCTGCAACCTCCCGCTCCGTCACCGAATAGCGGTTGACGCGCGCTTCCGTCCTGTCCCCCTTGATGAGTCTGAACGCGGCAATGAGGGCGAAATACTCCTCAACGGCGAGCCGTTCGGCGGCGGCCTGCATCGCTTTCTGCGTTGCGGGAAGATGGATCGTTTTGAGTGCATCTGTCAGCGGCAGCAATTTGTATTTGGTAAGAAGGGGCGCGGGGATCAGGCTTTCGGGGTGCACGACCGAGAGCGCACGGGCGACGGCGTCCCGTACGACCCACTGCGCGATCCCGCTCTTTAAGGGATAGACGGGCACGAGCCCCTTGAGTTTTTGATTGGAATCCAGCCGTTCAAAGGTCGGATTGACGAGGGAGATGCGGTCGTAATAGTTCTGCACTCTGCCGTAAAAGAGATATTCGCCGGGCTTCAGGCGCTCGGCGACATAGGGCATATTGAACCACACCGCCGTAAAATTGTCCCGTCCCTGCTCGAGGAGGGCGCGGACGGTTTTAAGTTTCCCCCGCGTTTTGAGCGGTTCGACATAGACGAGCTTGCACGCGATGAGCGCCATATCGTTATGGGCGACCTCGCGCACGGAGACGCGGTTCGTCAGATCGAGATAGGTGCGCGGATAGTAACGGACGAGCTGTTCCGCGGTGAAAATATTCAGTTTTGCAAAGTCCTTGGCGCGCTTTTCACCGATGCCGCGCACTTCCGTCAGCTTCATTCTTGCAGATCCCCCCGTGTGCGGCAGAGATGGACATAGATACAGGTCACAACGTATGCCGCGAGATAGACGGCCGCCATGCCCCCCGCCGCCAAAGCAAGGGCGAGGAACTGCGACAGGTAAACCTCAACCATAACAACGGCCGAAAAACCGACTACGGGCAGATAGAGCGTCATGAGGATGAGGAGCGCAACCGCCGGCGGAAGTTTCTTTTTGAGGACAAAAATGCACACCGTGAGGACAATGATCCCGACGATGGCGGGGATCCCGAGGAAGAGCGGGATCACGGATAACAGAACCCCGAACACCCGCGAGAGTCCCTCGCCGAGATCTTCCGTCGGCGCCATGAGCTCACCAGAGGAAAAGAGCAGTACATAACTTACGGCAAAGAGCACGGTGAAAGCGCCCAAAACCGCGGCAACGGTAATACGGATCTGTTTCATGGTTCCTCCTTTCGCAAATGATGCGCTGTGATATTTTCGGGCCGCCCTTCTTCCTCACGGTGAATGCGGGCGGAACGCTCCGGATAAACAAACGGCTGCGCAAAGGCGCAGCCGTATCTTTTATTCGAGAGATAACAGATAATAATACACGGGCTGACCGCCGTAGTGATAGTCAACGTCACAGGACGGGAAAGCCTCCCCGACCTTTTCGGCAAGGGCGGCGGCGTCCTCTTCGGCGACGCCTTCGCCATAGTAGAGGGTGATGACCTCGTGCGAATCGTCCTTTAATTTATCGAGAAGTTTCAAAACCGTCTCGTCAATATTATTGCTCTTGGCGAGGATCTTCTTGTCGTCCAGTCCGATGATATCCCCTTCCTTGATGGAGAACCCGTTGACGTTCGTCGTCCGCACGGCATGGGTAACGCTGCCCGCGCGCACATTGTCGAGCGCGTGGATCATATTCGTCTTGTTTTCCTCTGCCGAGGCTTCGGGGTCGAACGCGAGCGCCGCCGCAAAGCCCTGCGGGACGTTCTTTGTGGGAATGACGTGGATGGTACGGTTCTCGACGAGCGCCTTCGCCTGCTCCGCCGCAAGAATGATGTTCTTGTTATTGGGGAAGACGAACACGTTGTCCGCATTGATCTTCTGCACCGCCGTCGCGATGTCGGACGCGGAAGGATTCATCGTCTGTCCGCCCTCGATCACGCGGTCGATAAACAGATCCTTGAAAATATCGGAGATCCCCTGCCCCGTGCAGATGGCGAGCATGCCCTGATCCTTCTTCTCTGCGGCGATCTTCGCTTTGAGCGCCCTGTTCTGTTCGAGCATGTTCTCGATCTTGGGTCTGTCGAGTTCGCCGAGCTCCAGAGCATAGGTGAGCGCGACGCCCGGGCAATTCGTATGGACGTGCACTTTGATCATCTCAAGATCGCCGATGCAGATGACGGAATCGCCGATGCCCATGAGGCTCTCACGGAGTTTATCGATATCCGCAAGGGTGGTGCTCTTTTTCAGGTTGATGACGAAAAATTCGGTGCAATAGGCGAACTGGATGTCGCCGAGATCCATATTGATGATATCCGAATTGTCGCCGAACACATCGTCGGGATTTTGCTGGGAAGCCGCATCGGTGGGGACGTCGGAGATGATCTCCTCGCCCATGAGCGCCGCCTGAAAGCCGCGCATGATCGTCATGAGTCCCACGCCGCCCGAGTCCACCACGCCCGCCTTTTTCAGAACGGGGAGAAGTTCGGGCGTCTTGGCGAGCGCCCTGTCCCCCTCTTCGATGACGGCGGGAAGGAAGGCTTCGAAGTCGCGGTATTTTCCCGCATTCTTCGAGGCAAATTCGCTCATCATGCGGACGACGGTGAGGATCGTCCCCTCTTTGGGAATGGAGACGGCGTTATAGGCGACCTTGGTGCCCGCTTCGAGCGCCTTGGCAAACGTGCGGGTATCCACTTCGGGCTTGCCGTCGCGGAGCACGGAACAGATCCCGCGGAAAATCTGGGACAGAATGACCCCCGAATTTCCCCTCGCGCCGCGCAGCGCCCCCTTCGAGATACAATCGCACACATCGGGGAATGCATTCGTCGTGCAGGAGGAAAGCTCCTTGACAGCGGACTGCAACGTAAGTGACATATTGGTGCCCGTATCGCCGTCCGGCACGGGGAACACGTTGAGCGCGTCCACCTTTGCCCTATTGTTTTCGAGCATCTTTGCGCCCGACAGTACCATTTTGCGGAATGCGGCGCAATTGATTGTTTTTTGCATGAAAAAATCTCCTGACGCGGAATGCGGAGGCGCGTTATAATTTAAGGCCTGTGATGTTGACGTTGACGGTATCGACGATCATGCCCGTAAAGTTTTCCACTTTGTACTTTACGGACTCCTTCAAGGCCTCTGCAACGGCCTCGATCGAAACACCGTACTTGATGAGAACATAGACGTCGATAAAGATCCTGTTACCCTGTGTGGTGATCTTGACGCCCTTGCCTCCCGCATCCTTCTTGAGAAGCTCCGCAAGCGTGTCCGAGAACCGATGGGAAACGGTGTCGACGATCCCGTAGCTCTCCACCGCGGCTTGCGCCGCGACCTTGGCAATCGCAAGATCGGAGATTGAAATTTTTCCGTAAGCGTTGCTTGTGCTGACAGACATACTTGCTCCTTCGAGGTTCTCTTACGTTCCTATTCTACCCCATTACGTTCATTTTTGCAAGCAATATCATAAAAAATTTCCTGAAACGGAAAAATTTTTTGCGCTTTCCGCCCGATTTTAATTGATTTTTCCCCGCCTTCTATGGTATGATATATATCGGTTCTCAGGAAAAAGACCAAAAACCAAACGGAAATTACCTATGGAGGTGGAGATATGTCGAGAGTATGCAGCATCTGCGGGAAGGGCCAGACGTCGGGAAACAACGTGAGCCACTCCAACCGCAAGACGAGAAGGACATTTGCGGCAAACGTGCAGAAGGTCGCTTACGTGAAAGACGGAAAAGTGGAAAACGGCTACGTCTGCACAAGATGCCTCAAGAGCAACAAGGTCGAAAGAGTTTAATCAAAGTATCAAAGAAGCGGATCCCTATGGGACCCGCTTTTATTTTTTGTTTCGCCCCCTTACCCTACCCCCTCTGCACCTTCGCCCGCCAAGCCCTACCCCCTTTGGGGGGAGGGTGGCACGCGTAGCGCGTCAGGTGGGGGTTGCATGGCGCCTCCTTAGGAGGAGCTGTCACCGCAAGGTGACTGAGGTGGGCATCTTTGGCTCCCCCTCGAGGGGAAAATTTTGCATTCTTCCAAAGGTTGATCATCTTTGGCGCAAAATTTTCTTGGCATTTGCCCATATGTTCGGGCAAATGCTGACCGCCCCGCCCGCACTTCTATTGTGCACCAAGGGCGGCACGAGCACGAAGTGCGAAGTAGCTTGTCGAGACATCTCGGGCGCGAAGTTATGCGGGTCTCTACCCGCATGAGACGCTGGCGCCGCAAGGCGACTGAGGGGGTGTCGTTCTGAATTGGGTAACCCCTTTTCCCTTCGGGGACTTCCCCTGAAAGGGGCAGCAAGGAGGGGTAAGCCTTCCGCACGTTTACTTCATTCCGTCCAGCACGCGCAGGGCGTTTTTGCAGGCGATCTTTTCGGCAATGCGCGCACCGAACGTCTTTTCCAAATCAAAGAGCATTTCCGGCAGATCGGCAGGGCTCCTGACGTACGGATTCTCGGGCGCGCCGTCAAAATCGCTCCCGAGCGCCAAACCGTCCGCGCCGCCGACGTTCACAATATGCCGCGCGTGGGCGAGGATCGCCGCCCTCTGCCCCTCGGCGCTCCCGTCCGCCGAGAGAAATTTCCCCACAAAGCACAGCCCGACGACCCCGCCGCTCTCCGCCACGGCACGGATCCCACCGTCCGTCAGATTTCTGGAATGGAAAAAGACGGCGCGGGCGTTCGAATGGCTCGCAACGAAGGGTACGCCCTTCCGCTTGCAGATTTCGGCAACGTCCGAAAGGAGTCCGTCGCTCCCGTGGGAGACGTCAACGAGCATGCCCATGTCGCACATGCGCTCCACGCAGTCCCGCCCGAACGGCGTGAGCCCGCCCGCCGTCCCGTTCGCCGCGCCGATCTTGTTGCTTTGATTCCATGTGAGCGTCATCATTCTCACGCCGCGTCCATAGAGAACGGTCAGGTTTTCAAGATCGCCCCCAATCGCCTCGCCGCCTTCCACCGTCAGAAGGGCGTTGATGCGCCCCGGATCGATCTCCGCGCCACCACGGACGGGGTTGAAAGACCGGTTCAGGCACAGTTCATCGAATGCATCGCAGAGGGAAAGCGCGCGGGCGAACCCCTCGCCCTTGGTGCCGTCCACAAATGCCGCAAAGCACTGTAAAAGACAATTCCCTGCCGAAAGGCTCTCCTTTGTAACCGAACGGACGCCCTCTTTGGTGAGAGCGTCCGCATGCAGATCGATATATTTCATCCTTTGTAGAACAACCGCACGATGCAACCGAGCACCCTCGGAAGCTTGATACAGATGATCATACAACCTCCTTGTTTATTTCGCTCGTATTTCTTTTGAGCTTGCGCCTTGTCGGGCGCGCGCTCAAAAGAAATACGAGCGAGGAAAGTTACGCTTCTGGGATATTGAGTCACTGTCTCGTTCGCTCGAGAGAACATTAAGTCGAAGGGGTTCGACAAATTGAGTGCGCTGCCGCAAAAGCGTGGTTTTGCTTCGCGCAGTAATTTAGAACGAAGCCCCCCCTCGGCTCCCCTCTCAGGGGAGCTGTCACGAAGTGACTGAGGGGTTTCCTCTCCTCAATCATTCAAAATGACGAGCACGTGCCCCTTCTCCACCGTGACGGAAAAATCCTCCGACAGCGTAAGATTCGAGATCCCCCGCGTGGAGCCGTAGCGGAGCGCAAGGGAGTCCATGGGATAAAAAAGTCCCCTGCAATGCAGTATATGCGCGTCGCCCCCGAACGGGACAACGGAGACGGTCTGCCCCTTGCGGCAGTGAAAGACGTGTTCGCCCTCGCCGCACATGTACATCTGCGCATGTTCCAACATCATCCATGCCGCCGCGCCCGACCTGTGTGCCTTATATAGGAGATGAAGATTGCCGAGAAAATGATCCTCTCTTCTTCCCCCGCCGCCGTAGAAGACGATTTCCGTGGCACCCATGTCCAGAGCCCTGTCCACAGCAAGCTCTCCGTCCGTCTCGTTTTTCTCGGAAGGAAACTTCATGCGGGGTGCGGGAACGGGTACTTCGTCCAAGGAGTCAAAGTCGCCCAAATTTTCGTCGATCCGCACCTTCTCCTTCGCCCAAGCATAGGCGCCGTCACAGCAGATCACATAGGCGTCTTCGGCGGGGATTTCTCCTTGATAGGGCTCGCCGTTGAGAAGAATGACCGCCTTCATCCGCGGAGCCTCGCGATCGTCGCCGCCATGTCTGCGGATCTGAACACTGTGCTGCCCGCGACGATGACGTTTGCCCCCGCCGCGATCACGTCACGGACGTTCTCCTCGGTGATGCCGCCGTCCACCTCGAGATCAAGCTCCCCCGCACCGTGCGTAATGCAGAAATTGCGGAGTGTTTCGATCTTTTTGAGAGTCTCGGGAATGAATTTCTGCCCGCCCCAGCCGGGGTGCACGCTCATAAGAAGGATCATGTCCGCCCCCGCTTCCACGGCGGGAAAGGCCTTTTCGACCGCCGTTTCGGGATTGATGACGGCGGATTTTTTTACGCCGTACGAGGCAATTTTTTGAAAGAGCGCGGGGATATCGCAGGTTTCCACGTGAACAGTGATATTGTCTGCGCCCGCCCTTGCAAAGTCCTCGATGTGCGTCTCGGGGTGCAGAACCATCAGGTGGCAATCGAGGGGAAGGGCGGTATGCGGACGGATCGCCTTCACCGTCTGCGCGCCGAAGGTGATGGGTGGCACGAAATTCCCGTCCATGACGTCGCAGTGCACGAGATCTGCGCCGCTTCTCTCGAGCAGTTGCACCGTTTCCCCGAGCTTTGAAAAGTCGCTTGCCAAAATACTCGGCGCGATCTTGATTTTCATGACCTTTCCTCCTGAAATATGATAATTTTTCCCCTTGGCGCCCACTTGCTGCCCCTCTCAGGGGAGCCAAGGCAACCCCCACCTGACGCGCTACGCGCGCCACCTATCTCACGCGGGTAGAGACCCGCCTAACTTCGCGGCAAAGCCGCTCGTGCCGCCCTTAGTGCACAAAAAGATATGCGGGCGGGGCGGTCACCGTTCGCGCC
>CANPYD010000011.1 GCA_947587775.1 uncultured Clostridia bacterium | reverse complement strand
CGCGCCAGCTCCCCTGAGAGGGGAGCCGAGAAACCCTCAGCCGCGCAAGGGCAGCACGCCAGCTCCCCTACAAGGGGCGCCGAGAAGCCCTCAAAGATTGGGCAATAATACATTCAAGATCCCCGCGATCTGCTTCCAGTTCGAGGCAGAATAGCGGATCGATGCGGCGCGGGAGACGTTGTGTTTATCCACCATCAGGATCGCATGCACGCCCTGCTCCTGCGCGGCGAGACAGGTCGTCACGCTGTCGTCAATGAGGACGGGGATCCCCGCTTCCCTGCAATATTTTCCCTTTTGGGAAAAGGGCACGTCCGCCACGATCTCGTCATAGGGCATGCGGCGCTTTTCCAGCCAGTCCCGCGAGACCTTTTCGGGATTGACGAACCACTCCCGCTGGCGGGCGGTGAGCACGACGATCTCATGCCCCGCCTGCCGAAGGGCGGTGAGCACTTCCCGCGCTCCCTTGCGCGCTTCCGCGTCCGTGAAAACCGTGATGCCGCCCTCGCGGACGAACTTCAGAACGTCCTCTTCTTTCCAGTCAAAGACCTCGACGAGCGCATGCGCGTTCTCGTCCTTGAGTTTGTAGGGAAGATTGTAACGCTCGATGTATCCGCTCGCCCGCGTCACGCGGTCCACGACGGACAACGTATCGTCCAGATCGACTGCGATTTTCATAAGTGCCTCCTGAATTTCGCAAATTTCTTTATGATTGGAATGCCCTGCGGGCAGCATATCAAGGTCAAAGAAATTTGCGAGGGGTTAATGCGTTTGCCTTGTAAAAGCGATTCGGCCGTCCCTTTTCTGTTTCACACGACAGTAAGGTTCCCGTAGGGTACCAAATAGGGTGCGCTTAGGCGGGGAAACCCCGCCACGCGCCGTGATTTGGAAGGTTTCGCTCGATTTCTTTTGAGCTTGCGCCTTTGGGGCGCGCTCAAAATAAATACGAGCGAGGGGTTAATGCGTTTGCCTTGTAAAAGCGATTCGGCCGTCCCTGTTCTGTTTCACACGACATGAAGTCGAAGGGGTTCGGCAACTTGAGTGCGCTGCCGCAAAAGCGTGGTTTTGCTTCGCGCAGTAATTCAGAATTCGCCCCACCCCCTTACCTTGGGCGGCAGGTACCGCCGCAAGGCCCGTCGCAGTTGCCACTGCTCCTGTCGCGGCGCAGCTCACAGTGCACCGCACTGTTGAGCAAGAATTGCGCCGCTCCTCCCCTCCCACGGAGGGGGCTGCATGGCGCCGCTCCTCCCCACGGAGGGGGCAAGACCTGCCCCCCTTTGAAGGGGGCGGGTGGCGCGCGTAGCGCGTCAGGTGGGGGTTGCCTTGGCGCCTCCTTGAGGGGGAGCTGTCACCGCAAGGTGACTGAGGGGTTCCCCGACGCCGGGTTTTTAGAAACCCTATCCCCCGCTGCGCGGGTACTTCCCCTAAAAGGGGAAGCAAGCGAGGGGGATTCGCGGGTACTTCCCCTAAAAGGGGAAGCAAGCGAACAATTACTTCCTCATTCTCTTTCTCAGTTCGTTGATGGTCTCGCGGATCTCGATGGCGCGTTCGAAGTCGAGCGCGTTCGATGCGACGCGCATGAGCGCTTTGAGCTTCTCGATCTCCTCGGGGATATCCTTTTGCTTGATCTCCGCGCCCTTCTTCGTCTTTCCCGTGATGGAGAGCGTGGACTGTATCTCCTTGACGATGGTGCGCGGGACGATCCCGTGCGCCTCGTTATACGCCTGTTGGATCTTGCGGCGGCGGTTGGTCTCGCCGATCGCCCGTTCCATGCTTCCCGTCATCGTGTCCGCATACATGACGACCCTGCCCTCCGCGTTCCGCGCGGCGCGGCCGATCGTCTGCACGAGAGAGGTCTCGCTCCGCAAAAATCCCTCCTTGTCCGCATCTAAAATGGCGACAAGTTTGACTTCGGGAAGGTCCAGCCCTTCCCTTAAAAGGTTGATGCCGCAGAGGACGTCGAATTCCCCGCTCCTCAGGCCGTTGATGATGTCGATGCGCTCCAAGGTGTCGACGTCGGAGTGCATATAGCGGACCTTGACCCCCGACTCTTTCAGATAATCGGTGAGGTTTTCCGCCATCCGCTTGGTAAGGGTGGTGATGAGCACCCGCCCGCCCGTATTCACGACGGTGTTGACCTCGGAGAGGAGATCGTCGATCTGTCCCTTGGTGGGACGGACTTCCACGGGAGGATCGAGGAGCCCCGTCGGGCGGATGAGCTGTTCGACGACGTTGCCCGCCTCGCCGAGTTCATAGGGCGCGGGGGTCGCCGAAACGCAGATGAGCTGGGGCACGCGGGCGTCAAATTCCTCAAAGGTGAGGGGACGGTTGTCGTACGCGGACTGCATGCGGAAGCCGTACTCGACGAGATTGATCTTTCTCGCCCTGTCGCCGTTGTACATGGCGCGGATCTGCGGGATCGTCATGTGGCTCTCGTCGATAAAGACGAGGAAATTTTCGGGGAAGTAGTCGAGAAGGGTAAACGAGGGCTGGCCGGGGCTTCTTCCGTCGAAATAGCGGGAATAATTTTCGATCCCCGAGCAGTACCCGATCTCGCGCATCATCTCGAGGTCGTGCTCCGTCCTCTGGCGGAGCCGCTGCGCTTCGAGGAGCTTCCCCGCGTCCTCGAATGCCTTGACCTCGCCCTCCAAGTCCTGTGCGATCATCGCAAGGGCGGAAGTGAGCTTTTCGCTCCCCACGGCGTAGTGGCTCGCGGGGAAAATGACGGCATGTTTGAGTTCGGAGACGATCTTCCCCGTCGTGACGTCCTCTTCGGAGATCCTGTCGATCTCGTCGCCGAAAAACTCCACGCGGACGGCGACCTCTGAGTTGGATGCGGGAAAGATCTCCACGACGTCCCCCCGCACGCGGAAGGTGGAACGCTTGAAATCCATGTCGTTGCGGGAATAGTGGATATCCACAAGGCGGGATAAGAGCTCGTCCCGCGCCATCTCCTGCCCGGGGCGCATGGAGACGCCGAGGCGGAAAAACTCCTCGGGGGCGCCGAGCCCGTAGATACAGCTCACCGAGCTCACCACGATCACGTCGTCCCGCTCGCCGAGCGAGCAGGTCGCGGCGTTGCGGAGCTTGTCGATCTCGTCGTTCATGGAGAGATCTTTTTCGATATAGGTATCCGTCGAGGGAATGTAGCTCTCGGGCTGGTAGTAATCGTAATAGGAGACGAAATACTCCACACGGTTTTCGGGAAAAAAGGCGCGGAACTCATTGCAGAGCTGCGCCGCAAGCGTCTTATTGTGCGCGATGACGAGGGTCGGCCGCCCGACGTTTTGGATGACATTCGCCATGGTGAACGTCTTGCCGCTCCCCGTGACCCCGACGAGCACCTGCGTGCGGATCCCGTCGAGGACGCCCTCGGTGAGGCTTTTGATCGCCTCGGGCTGGTCTCCCGTCGGCGCAAAGGGCGCCTTCAATTTGAAATCGCAGTGTTCCATACTGTTCCTTCGGCGCGCTCCGTTTTCCCGAACGGAGATCACCTGAAAACGATCTTGATCAAGAGCCCGACAAGGGCGGTGATGACCGCGCCGACCGCGGCGACCCCCCAGCGGAAATAGACGCTTCTTCTTCGCTGGGCGTCCTGCCTGCGGTACCCCATGCCGCGGCTCGTGAGGTGCAAAACGTACACCTTTTCCCCCTTTCTGTCCGAGAGAATGAGCTCAAAGTAGCCGTCAAGCCCGAGATCGCCAAGGACGCGCTCGAGCTTCTCTTCGTCGAATTTCAATTTTGGGGGAAGAAGCGCCAACAGATCATAAGGCGCGGCGAGGAACCGTTCCCTTCCCGCCGAAAGGGTATAGACGGCGTTCATCACGGCGTCCTCGCGCTTGGAGAGGGTATCGCTGATCATGCTGCCCCCAGCGCCAGTGCCGAAAGCGCGCCCAAAAATGCGCCTAAGAATGCGCCGAGCGCCGTAAGCAGCAATACGGAGATGCGGCGGCGGAGCCCCTCTTCTCTCCCCTGCCGCACCTGTTCTTCATACATGCGTCCCTCCGGCAAGGGAGAGAGGCAATAGACCCCGTCCTGCGCATATTTGACGTCGATATAGTGATGCTCTCTGAGATAGCGGAGCATGTTTTCGAGCCCCTTGTCGTCCGTTCCGAGTTTTACGGGGAAACAGGACAGAAGCTCGCTTTTCTCCACGATCTTATAACTTCCGTCCGCGCAGAGCGCGTTGATGTGCATGAGCAGGTGATGTGTGCGTTTATCCGGCATATCCTTCCTTCATTATGCACGGAGGAAGGCCTTTTCATTCTAAATGAGCCCGAGGAGAGGGTTCATATTGTAAACCATGCCCGAGAGAGGCGAGGATGTCACGAATTTCACGAGGGTGTCCGTAAAATCGGACAGGATTTTTCCCACTTCGCCGAGCGAGTCGCCGAGATTTTCGACGCCCATCGAGCTGAACAAATCCCCCATCGAGCCGAGCAAACTGTTCACCATCGCGTCGATGTCCATGTTCCCGAGCGCGTGATAGCCCGTATACAGTCCCACCATCACGACAAGGAAGATCGCGCCGAAGAGCACGCCCGTGAGGATGGAATCGATGATCCCGACCGCCGTCACGCCGCGAAGTTTCCGGATCCCCATGTCCATGAGCTTGTTGAGCACCATGGCGATGACAAAGCAGATAGCGGTAAAGAGGAAGGTCACGATGACGGCGCCGATCATCGCGCCGAGCATGCGCGGAAGACCCGAGAAGAGCCCGCCGACCCATTGCGAGAAGGAGATCCCGAAGCCGACGCGCGTCGCGAGCAGGAAGCTGCCGAAGAAGCCGCCCGCCACCAGGAGGAAGACGATCAGTACCCTCAGCCCGTTCAGGATCCCGAGACGGCAGCCCGCACGGATGATGATAAGATACAGCGCGACGATGAAAAGGTCAAGCGCGTATTTCTTGAAGAAGCCCGTCCATATCACAGCATAGATCTCCATGCTGAAGAGGGACTTGCCCATCATGGTCTCCGTCAGAGAGATCCCGAAGGCGCCGACGACGAGGAAAAAGCTCAGCGTGGTAACGATCGCCGTCACGGCGCCGAAGATCCTGTCGAATACCATTTCCCCCGTACCCGGTTTGAGGATACGGTCGGTGACGAGAAGCCTTCTCCCGACATATTCCAGAATGAGCGGGACAACCGCCGCGACCGTGAATTCCGCGAGCGCGATGATAAAAGTGCCCAATTCGCCCACTTTTCCGCTCCAATCGATCTGCCCCAACCCGAATATGATTCCAAAGGCGATGAGGAGCTGCCAGCCGATCCATGTCATGCGCGAAAAGCGGCGCAGCGCACCATACACGGCAGATATGAGAACGAGGGCTCCTCCCACTGCAATCAAGATGATTTCCAACATTGCTTTCCGATCTCCTTATTCCGCGCCCGAAGCGCTATTACTTATTAAAATTATCTTTGAGAGAGACGATCTCGGAGAGGATGAGTTTTCCGTTCTCCGCCGCCTTCTTGTAGTACCCCGTCCGCATGAGCTGGAAGGCCGTCCCGTCCTCGGCTTCCGCGAGATAGGGCTCCGCTTTTGCGTGAAAGATATGCTCGCTGTCGAGATTGATCCGCTCCGAAAAATCCTGCCCGCTGTAATCGGCGTCGCGGAGGAGATGATCGTACTGTCTCAGTTCCGCGTCGACGCAGGTTCCGGCGTTCACCCAGTGCAAAACGCCCTTTGCCTTGATCCCGCTCGTATCGCTTCCCGAACGGCTCTCGGGGAAGTAGGTGCACTTCACCTCCACGACGTTGCCGCTTTCGTCCGTGACCGCCTCGTCCGCGCGCACGATGTAGGCGCTCTTGAGCCTGCAATAGCCGCCGATCCTCAGACGGTGGTACTTGGGCGGCGGGTCGAGGGAGAAGTCCGAACGTTCGATATAGAGCTCCTTCCCGAATGTGATCCTGCGCGTTCCCGCATGTTCGTCAAGCTGGTTGATCTCGAAGTCCGTCTCCTCGCTCCCCTCATAGTTGGTGATGGTGAGCTTCAGGGGTTCGACGACCGCCATGGCGCGGGGGGCGTGGGCGTTGAGATAGTCTCTGACGACCGCTTCGAAGTAGCCGATCTCGCACTCCGACTGCGCCTTGGTGACGCCTGCCCTCGCGCAGAAGTCCTTGATCGCCTCGGCGGGGATCCCGCGGTTTCTCAGCCCCGCAAGTGTGGGCATTCTCGGATCGTCCCAGCCGTGCACGGAGCCCTCTTCGACGAGCTTTTTGAGATACCGCTTGCTCATCACGAGATTGGTAAGATTCAGCCGTGCGAACTCGATCTGGCGGGGCTTGGGAGCAAATCCGAGGCTGTACCCGACCCAGTCGTACAGGGGGCGGTGATCTTCGAATTCCAACGTGCAAAGGGAATGTGTGACGCCCTGCAGATAGTCGCAGATGGGGTGCGCATAGTCGTACATCGGATAGATGCACCACTTGTCCCCCGTCCTGTGATGGGTCGCCCGCAAAATGCGGTAGATGACGGGGTCTCTGAGATTGACGTTGGGAGATGCCATGTCGATCTTGGCGCGGAGGCACTTTTCGCCGTCCGCATATTTCCCGTCCCGCATTTCACGGAAGAGCTTCAGGTTCTCCTCGGGCGTGCGGTTTCTGCAGGGGCTCTCCTTCCCGGGCTCCGTAAGGGTGCCCCGCGTCTCCTTGATCTCTTCCGCCGAGAGATCGCAGACGAACGCCTTGCCGTCCATGATGAGCTTTTCCGCATAGCCGTAGATGATATCGAAGAAGTCGGAAGCGTAAACTTCCTTCTCCCACTTGTATCCCAGCCAGAGGATATCGCGGCGGATGGCGTCGACGTACTCCGTCTTCTCCTTGGAAGGGTTGGTATCGTCAAAGAAAAGATTGCACTTTCCGTGATATTTTTCGGCGGTGCCGAAGTTGACGAACATGCTCTTTGCGTGCCCGATGTGCAGATATCCGTTCGGTTCGGGGGGGAAACGGGTCATGACTGAAGTGACTTTCCCCGCGGCGAGATCCTCTTCTATGAATTGCTCGATGAAATTTTCCGCCATATGCACTCCGTAAATTACGATATTCCGTATTTTATTATATCATAAAATCTGCGGTTTGCATAGTTTTTACACACTATTTTTTTGGAAATTTGCGTCTTACATGGTAATTCCGCCCTTTGCGGCGGTTCCCGGGGGTGACTGAGGGGTTTCCTCGCCTTCCCCACTGTGGGGGGAAGGCAAGAGTTCGGACCCGCAAAAAATCCTTTGAAATGCTTGACCGCTCCGCGATTTCTCTGTATAATATATTGTGTATGCGTTTTACGCGCCGTTTTGCGCGTCATTCTGACCCTGAGCTTTGTCGAAGGGGAAGAATCCCGACGATCAAAGTTCGGACCGGATCTTCGGGATCCTTCGCTACGCTACTTCGCGGGCGGTGCCCGCTCGTGCCGCGCTTAGTGCAATAAGAATGCGCGCGGGGCAGGATGACGCGGAAACCCCTCAGTCGCGCAAGGGCAGCGCGCCGGCTCCCCTACAAGGGGCGCCAAGGGGCAGCGAGCGGAATAAGCAAAATAAATCGAATTTCTTTTCGAGGTGTATATGGAAAACAGCTCTGTAACAATGGATAAACTTGTCGCACTCTGCAAGGCAAGGGGGATCATCTTCCCCGGCAGCGAGATCTACGGCGGCATGGGCAACACGTGGGACTACGGTCCCGTCGGCGTGGAGATCAAAAATAACATCAAGCGGGCATGGTGGAAGCGTTTCGTGCAGGAGAGCGAAAACTCCTACGGTCTGGACGCCGCCATCCTCATGAACTCCCGCGTATGGGAAGCGAGCGGGCACACCACGTCCTTCTCCGATCCCAAGATGGATTGCAAGAAGTGCAAGACCCGTCACCGCGCGGACAATCTCATCGAAGCGCACAGCAAGGGCGCCGTCAATCCCGACCTGATGTCGAATGCGGAGATGGAGCAGTACATTCAGGAGCATCAGGTACACTGCCCCGTCTGCGGCGGGTTCGACTGGACGCCCATCCGCACCTTCAATCTTATGTTCGAAACGAGCCGCGGCGTCACCGACGAGAGCCAGAATAAGATCTATCTCCGTCCCGAGACGGCGCAGGGGGAATTTGTCAACTTCCTCAACGTCCAGCGCACCGTCCGCGCAAAGGTCCCCTTCGGGATCGCGCAGATCGGCAAGGCCTTCCGCAACGAGATCACCCCCGGCAACTTCATCTTCCGCACCATCGAGTTCGAGCAAATGGAGCACCAGTGGTTCTGCAAGGCGGGCACGGATGAGGAGTTCTATCAGGAGTTCAAACAGAAGGCGATGCAGTTCCTGCTCGATCTCGGCTTCAAGGCGGATCATCTCCGCTTCCACGATCACGACAAGCTCGCCCACTATGCAAAGGAAGCGTGCGACATCCAATATCTCTACCCCATGGGCTGGCAGGAACTCAACGGCATCCACAACCGCACGGACTACGACCTTACCCGCCATCAGGAATATTCGGGGAAGAGCATGCAATACGTCGATCCCGTCGACGGCTCCCGCTTCATCCCCTATGTCATCGAATACTCGATCGGCGCGGACAGGCTCATGCTCGCTGTGCTCTCCGAGGCGTACGACGAGGAGCCCCTCGAAAACGGCGAAGTGCGCAACGTCATGCACTTCCATCCCGCGATCGCGGCATATAAGGCGGCAATTCTTCCCCTTCAGAAAAATCTCGCGCCCAAGGCACGGGAAGTGTGGGCGAATCTCAGACGCCGTTTCCCCGTTATTTACGACGAGGCGGGCTCGATCGGCAAGCGCTACCGCCGCCAGGACGAGATCGGGACGCCCTATTGCATCACGATCGACTTCGACACGATGGAGAACGACACCGTCACCATCCGCGACCGCGACACCATGGAGCAGGTCCGTCTCGACGAGGAAGGTATCATCTCCTTCCTTCTTGAAAAAGTGAATTTCTGATGATGATCTGGATCACGCTCGGCATCTATGCGGCGCTGTCGGTTTTGGCGATTTTGCTCTATATTCCCAAGCTTGCGCAGTACCGCTATGCCTTCAAAAAACCTCCCTACAAGCGGGCGAAAGAGAAACGGAAGATCTCTCTCGTCGTCCCTGCGCGCGGGGAGAGTAAGGTCATCGGCGATCTCTTCGCCTCGATCGCAAAGCAGGACTATGACAGGGCGTTTTTCGACGTCAACGTCATCGTCAAGGATCCCGACGACCCGACGATCGCGCTTGCGGAAAAGGCGGGAGCGCGCGTCTTTGTCGTGCAGGGGCAAACCTGCAAGGGGGACGCGCTCGACGGGTATTTCAAGGCGGTCGGGGAGGAGCTCTCGCAGTACGATGCCTTTGTCATTGTGGATGCGGACGCCGTACTCGATCACCACTATGTTTCGGAGCTCAATAACGCGCTCGAACACGATTACGACATCTATCTCACCCGGAAATACGTCAAAAATTATCTCGGCGGAAAGAGCGCCCGCACGGTTTTCACAAACTGTTCCGCGCTCACATGGCCGATCCTCGACGATCTCGGCAATAAATACCGCATGCTCAACGATATGCCCCTCAATATGTGCGGGCAGGGCATGATGGTGCGCCGCTCCGTCATTGAGCGGCTGGGCGGCTGGCCCTATCGCACCCTCACGGAGGACTACGAGCTCAAACTCGACTCCCTCCTGAAGGGGTTCCGCTCCATGTTCTATCCCTACGCGATCATCTATACGGAAGAGGCGCTGCACCACAAGGACAACTTCCAGCGGCGCGTGCGGTGGCTCACGGGCTACTCCCAGTGCGACAAAAAGTACAAACAGCAGATCCGCGACCAGATCAAAAAGCGGGGCACCTATACTTCGGGGGAATGGGAGTACTTCTTCGGCGTCGTCCCCCTCATCATCTTCCTCGTCGTCTCTGTCGCGACCGTCCTTGCGGGGACGGGGATCACGATCTACTATGTCCTCACAAAGAACCCGCTCTGGTTTCTCGCGACGATGTACCTCATCGTCCTGCCCTTCGGGGTGATGTATATTCTTCTCCTCGGGTACAGTGTCCTGGCCATGCTCGCCTGTCCCGAGATGTTCGCCCCCCTCGGTTTTTGGGAAAAGTGCGGCACGGTGCTCTTCAACCCCCTCTATCTGTTGGAGTACGTCCCCATTTATATCATCAGTAAACGGTATGTGCGGAAGAACTCGGACGCCGGCTGGGAACAGACCGCCCGCGTGGAATACGATTTCCCGCCCGAAGAAAAAGACCCCGAACCCCGGGATCCCGAATAGACGAACAGCGCCTCCGCGGCGCTGTTTTTTTATGGATTTTTCCCTCGGCTGCCCATTTCAAGGGAAGCACCCGCGCAGCACCTTCCTTGCTTCCCCTCTTAGGGGAAGTACCCGCGCAGCGGGGGATAGGGTTTTCGCAACTCGGCGTCAAAACCCCTCAGTCACTTCGTGACAGCTCCCCTACAAGGGGAGCCAAGGGAGGGACTCCGTTCTCCGGGATCCTTCGCGGAATTGCAATTCGGACTTTGTACAGCCCTATCAGCTCAGGATGACGCGGTTATCCCAAGCCCTACCCCCTTACGACTCATAGACAAGCGGGATGCCGTACGCTTTTTCGTAGCACTCCTTCCAGGCCGCTTCGGCGCGGCGCTTCATGTCCTGCATGCGCTCGGCGCGGGGGAGCGTCTCGTCCGCATAGACCGCGGGCATGATGTGAATGCGGATCCGCTTCAGATGTCCCTTTTTGTTGCGTTTGAAGGTGCAGAATACCGGCAGGACGGGGACGGAAAACTTCATCGCATAGTGGAATGCGCCGTCCTTCATGGGGCGGGGCTTCTGATAGTTCGTCCACATGACCTGTTCGGCATAGAAATTGACGATACTCCCCTTTTTGAGCTGCCGCTCCATCTCCGTATTGAGGGCGCGCGTCGCTTCGCGGTCCTTGGAAAAGGGCCACATACCGCCGTGGCGGATGATATGCCCGCCGAAGCCCGTCTTATTGTTCCACGGCCCCATGGTGTGGAAGGAGCGGAAGTGCCCGACCGCCGTGCGGACGATCAGGGTATCGATATAATTGAAATGGTTGCAGACGGAGATCGCGCCCTGCTTTTTGAGCGCTTTGAGGTTCTTCTTCCCCTCTACCCGCACGCCGCCGTAGGCGAAAAATAGAAAGAGGCGGGTGAAGAGAAAGAGCACGGTGCGCCAGAACCCCGTGAGGACGCGGTCAAACCCCCTTTGCCTGTACCGGAAGTTCTTATCGGGCATCTTCCAGTCGCCGAGAAGAGGAATATAGCGGAAATCGAAACGGCGATGCCTCTCGAGCGTCGCCTGGATCCCGCGGATGATCTGATTTTTCGTTCTCTTCCGTGCCATATCTTGCTCCGTTTAGGATATTTTACCCGAAACGGCGCGGGTTGTCAAGTAAAATTTTTCAGGGCTGTTCGGAAGAGGCATAGAGGTCGAACTCGCCGTCGAGATCGAAGCTGTCCCCGTCCTCGAACGCGGCGAGCTTGGAGACGGAAACTTCATAGGCGGTCATCGTGACGACGTTGTCCTCGCTGAGCTTTTTCTGATACTCGCGGCTCTGGATCCTTCCCGAGAGGGCGATCCTGTCCCCCACCTTCAGATTCTGCACGAACCGTGCGTTGCGTCCCCATGCGATGCAGGGGATGTAATCGGACTTGTTGTAGGCGCGGTTGACGGCGACGAGGATGTCCGCGATCTCGCGGTTGAAGGGGGTCGTGCGGTAGACGGGCGGTTTGCAGATATAGCCCGAGAGCACGATGCTGTTGGGGTTCTTTGAGGGGGCCATGTCCACGATCTCCCGTACAAAAACGGTGAGCATGAGGCGGCTTCTCCCCCCTTCCAGCTTGTTGTAGGAGCGGAATTGTCCGAGGGCGCAGAGGAGACTCCCGACTTTGAGATCGTTCCCCTCGATGAGCCGCTCGGAGATGGTGACGGGCAGGATGTCCGCCTGTCCCGAAAGGCGCAGCACTCTGACGTAAAATTCGTAGAAGCCCTCGCCGTACACCTCGTGCGAGAAAGTCGCTTCGGAGACGATCTCGCCGCAAAAATAGACTCTGTTGTTCTTTTCCGTACTGTGATCCATATTCGTTTTGGTACCTCCAAGTGTTTCGTTTGATGTTTCGGGTTAAGTTTTTTGCCTGCGGTTCGGCCGCCCCTGTTCTGTTTCACACGACATTAAGTCGAAGGAGTTCGACAAATTGGGTCGCCCTACTTCGTCGCTTACGCTCCTCGTGCCGCCCTTAGTAGTACAATAGAAATACGGGCGGGGCAGCGGAAGTGAATTCCGCCTAAGGCAAGTGATTTGTAGCGTGCCCACCTCAGTCACCTTGCGGTGACAGCTCCTCCTCGGGAGGAGCCATGCCCCCTCCTAAGGAGGGGGACTAAGGGGGTGGGCAACGATTTTGAATTACGTCACCTTATTTCTTGACTTCCCCTAAAAGGGGAAGCAAGGGGGGCGATTCGGGTACTTCCCCGGAGTGGGGAAGGCAAGACACTCCTCGCGGGAACGTCCCCCTACACCGAGGCGTTGGTGTGCTGCATGCCTGCGCTGTCGATGGAGTAGTTCTCGCGGTAGATAAGTTCGCCGATGGGCACAAATTCAAAGCCCTTCGCGTGCAAGGTATCGATGATGATCGGGAGCGCGTCCGCCGTGTAGAGCCCGTTATTATGGCATAAGATGATGGAGCCGCTCTTCACCCGCGAGACGACGCGTTCGGCAATGTCCGAAGCCGAAAGATCCTTCCAGTCGAGGGAATCCACGTCCCACTGGATGGGATACAGCCCCATGGCGTTCGCCGTGTCGATGAGAAGGTCGTCATAATCCCCGAACGGGGGGCGGAAGAGCTCCACACTCTTGCCCGTCACCGCCGTGATCGCCTCGGAAGAGGACGTCAGCTCTGCGCGGATCTCACTCTCGGAGAGGCGGGACATGTACGAATGCGTCGCGCTGTGCGTGCCGATCTCGTGCCCCGCGTCCGCGATCTTTTTGAGATAATCCGCATGCTCCTTCGCCCAGAATTCCACAGTGAAGAAGGTCGCCTTTATCTTGCCCGCGGCGAGGTTTTCGAGGATCTTGTCGGTATGCTCCACCCCCCAAGCACAGTCGAAGGAGATGGCGATCTTGTTGTCCTCGCGCGCAACGTTATAGATGGGAAGGGAGCGGGTTGCGCTCGAATAGACTTCCACGGCGCCCGTGAAGTGCGCGCAGAGGAGCGCGGCGACCGTCACAAATGCGATCGCGCCCGCCATCAGGAGCGTTTTGAGCCGAACCGTCAGAATCTGCATTGGCAATACCTGTATCCTATCATAGATTTTCGGGGGAAAACGGGGAAGTCCTGTCGAAATCGGACGAGGGCGGTCGTTTTTCTCTCTCTATGTATATTCGCCGTTTTTCCGATTATGACGGCGGAAGGCTTCCTCTCCTTTTTCGGCATAAAAAAGAAAAAACCCTCACGGGTTTGGCATTTCTACCGTGGGTAGAGCCGTTTTTTTGCGGAGTGGAGTTCCCCTTCCGCAGAATATATCGGTAAATTCAAACGGTAGGTTGTATTTTTGTATCTCCTGCGGTATCCTAATGTTGCAGGCATTCCTGCAAGGAGAAACAATGATGCAATTCGATCTGTTCACGGACTCATCGGCAAATATCCCTGATCCGCTCATCGCCGCGCGGGACATCCGCGTGATCCCCTATACCTATCTCTCGGGCGAGACGGAAGCGCTCTGCTACTCCCAAGAGATCCCCTTCCGTGAGCTTGCCCGCCGCCACTACCAAAGAATGCGCGCGGGAGAGGAATTCAAGACCTCTCTCATCTCCAAGGAGCGCTTTCTCTCCGCCCTCACCCCTTCACTCGAAGCGGGCAGGGACGTCTTTCTCATCACCATCGCCTCTGGCATCAGCGGGAGCTATCAGCAGGCGCTCGCCGCAAAAAAGGAGCTGGAAGCGGCCTTCCCCGCCCGCAAGATCGTCGTCACGGACAGCGTGAACGCCTCGATGGGCGAGGGGCTCCTCGTGCTGCGCGTCGCCGATCTGAGGGACATGGGAGAGAGCATCGACGCCTGCGCCGAATGGTTCGAGCAGAACCGCTATAAAGTCAACAGCTACCTCACCGTCGGCGATCTCAGATACCTGAGGCGGGGCGGAAGGATCTCCGCCGCCGTCGCAATCGCGGGGACGCTCCTCGGGATCAAACCCATTCTGCGTGCGGACGGCGAAAAGAACGCCAAGATCGTCTTTTTCGACAGGGCGCGGGGCAGAAAGCGGGCGCTCGCGGCGCTCCTCGACGCCTTCGACAAGAATGTCCGCTCCCCCGAGACGCAGACCGTCGCCATCACCCATGCGGACTGCGAAGAGGACGCCCTCTATCTTGCGGAAGAGTTGAAAGCGCGCGGCGTCCAAGATGTGATCGTGGAGTATTATGACGTCTGCTCGGGCACCCATGTCGGGCCCGATACGGTCGCGCTCTTCTTCTGGGGAACGGACAGACGGGGGCAGGAGAAGCCTGAAAAAGCGCCCGCCGGTCGGCGCGCGCCTGCAAATGCAAAGGTGTAAGGCTTACTTTTTTGTCTCCGAAGGGGGTTTCCCGAAGGGGTACTTTGTCTGTACGCTCGTCGCGGTGAGCGCATAGACGACGGTCGCTCCCGCACGTTTGAGACGGGAAGCGTACTCCCCCGCCGTCGCGCCCGTGGTGAGGGTATCGTCGATGATGAGGAGCTTCTTCCCCTTGACGCCCTTGCGGTCGAAAATATGAAAACAGCCCTCGAGATTTTTCTCACGCGCCTGCCGTCCGAGCGACTTCTGCGCGTCCGTCTCGCGGGTCTTGGTTGCAACGTCGAGGACAGGCAGACCGCTGCGGCGGGAGAGCTCCTCGGCAATGAGGCGGGACTGGTTATAGCCCCGCTTTTTGTATGCCTTCTCCGTCATCGGGACAAAGACGAGCGCGTCGGCGTCCGCAAATTCTTTGAGAAAGGGCTCCATGAGCTCGGCAAGAGTGCGGCAGAGATATTTGTGCTTCTTTGCCCGCATGACGAGCCGCGCCGCCTCTCCTTCATGGAGAAGGACAGACCGCGCCTTATCGACGGGCAGGCGCTTGAACTTGCATTCGAGGCAGATCCCCTTCTCCCCCACCTTTCTTCCGCAGAGCGGACAGACGTTGCCGTCGTTCCACGGAAGGACACTGCGGCAGGGTTCGCAGACATGCTCCCCTGAAAACACTTCGCGGCCGCAGAGATCGCATGTGAAATTGTGTTCGTCGTCATAGCGGCGGATCCGTGCGGAGATCCATGTGAAAGGGTTCATGCTTGCTCCTTTTCCTCTTTCCGTTCATGAAAAACGGCGGGCAAAAAGCCCGCCGTGGTCCGCTTAAAAATCGTCGTCCTCGTCGTCATCGTCTTCCTCGTCGTCCGTGATCGAATAGATCTCGTCGCCCGTGACGTATTCGAGATCCTCTTCGTCGTCGCCGCCGTGGTATTCTTCGTCCTCTTCTTCCTCGTCCTCGGCATCGTCGTCGAATTCGCCGCCGAGCGCTTCGCCGAGCTTGCCCATCTCCTCGTCGAGGTCGTCCGTATCGTCGTCGAGATATTCTCTCCACTCGTCGTCGTCCTCGGGATCGGGCTCTTCCACTTCGTACTCCGCCTTCTTCTTGCACTCGTCGCACATTTTCTCGCCGGAACGCATCATATTTTCGCCGCAGATGGGACAGAGCTCGGTGGGCATCTCTTCCTCCACTTCCTCGATCTCATCGATATCGCTGCTCAGACCCTTCATTTCCCGAAGGCAGACGTCGCAGTACTCCTGTTTTTCGGCGTCGATGTAGTTGAGCTCGCAACGCGGGCACTTCATATAATGTACCATATCATTTATCCTCCTGTGGGTCGGATATTCCCCCATCACATCGGGCTAATAAATTATATTAGTATTTATTTTTTTTGTAAACTGTTTTTTTATACGTTTTCAAAAATTTTTTGGAAATATGACATGATTTTTTTGAAAACCCCTCAGTCGCGCAAGGACAGCGCGCCGGCTCCCCTACAAGGGGAGCTGAGAGGGCGGGGGGGGAGCCCTACCCCTTGGGGGGGAGGGTGGCACGGCGCAAGCCGTGACGGATGGGGGGAAC
>CANPYD010000010.1 GCA_947587775.1 uncultured Clostridia bacterium | reverse complement strand
CTCCTTGGGAGGGGGTATGTCGTGAAGTGGCTCCTCAGGAGGGGACATCAGAAAAAGGAGCCGTTCTCCTTGCGAAAAAGACGGCAAAGCATGTCTTTACGCATGTCGAATGGCGCATGACGGGGTATCTCATCGGGGTGGAAGAACCCGCTTCCGACTTCGTATGGGCGACGGCGGAGGAGATCCGAAAAAACTTTGCCATCCCGTCGGCATTCGGGGCGTTCACGGAATGGTTGAAGTGACCGAAAGTGCGAAGATCCGAAACGACGTTTGCCGCAGCCTCAGATGTTGACAGCGGAGAAATTTTTTGTTACAATAAAGACGCTATGATCACAAAGGGTAAATTCATTGTTTTCGAGGGGACGGACGGAAGCGGGAAATCCACGCAGATGCGGCTCCTTTCAGACTATCTTCGAGCGCGCGGCGTTGCATGCGCCCTGACGCACGAGCCCACGACTTCGCCGTTCGGCATGCTGCTCCGCGACTGCATGGGCGGGCGCACCGAGACGAGCGAATACGCGATCGCCGCCATGTTCGCCGCCGACCGCCTCGATCACATCGAAAATCCCGTGAGCGGAATGAAAAAACAGCTCTCGGAGGGCGTCACCGTCCTCTGCGACAGATATTATTTCTCTTCCTTTGCCTACAACGGCGGGATCGTCCCGCTCGGGTGGGTGGAAGAACTCAACCGTCCCGCAATGGAACTCTTGCGCCCCGATCTCGTCGTCTATCTCGATCTGAATCCCGAAGAGGGCATGAGGCGGATCGCCCGCCGCAGCGAGCGGGAGCGCTACGAGACGCTCGAGAGGCAGCGCAAGACGCGGGAGAAGTACTTCGAAGTGTTTGAAAAATATAAAGATCTCGAAAACATCGTGATCGTTGAAAGCGAAAAGGAATTGGAGCAGACGCAGGCGCAGATCCGTGCGGCGGCGGACGTGCTCTTCGGATTTTGATATGGAAAAAGAACTGATCGTCGGCGAAGTGCTGAAACCGCAGGGGATCCGCGGGGAGATCAAAGTGAAGCCGTTTACGGACAGCGCGGAGGATTTCTGCGCCTTCAAACGCGTCTTTTTGGGCGGAGAAGAGTACCGCGTTCTCAGAGTGAGGACGGGCGGCGGCGCCGTCTTTCTCACCCTTCGCGGCGTGCCCGACCGCAATGCCGCAGAACTTCTCCGCGGGAAGGAGATCGCCGTCCTTCGCGAGGATGCGCCCGCGCTCGAAGAGGGCGTCTATTATATCGCCGACCTGCTCGGTTCGGCGGTCGAGACGGAAGGGGGGGAGCATTTGGGCGTCCTCACCGATATCCGCCCCGCGGCGACCGATATCTATACGCTTGAAAAGGACGGCAAGGAGATCCTCTTCCCCGCCGTCGAGGGCGTCATTCTCGGGATCGATCCCGAAGCAAAGCGCATCGTCGTCGATCCCAAGCGGTTTGGGGAAGTCGCAGTCAAGAATTAGGG
Organism: uncultured Clostridia bacterium; assembly: GCA_947587775.1. Taxonomy (GTDB): domain Bacteria; phylum Bacillota; class Clostridia; order Christensenellales; family Borkfalkiaceae; genus Gallimonas. The sequence continues at coordinate 14,717 of CANPYD010000010.1, read as the reverse complement.
GGAAAAGATGTCTGTCATTCTCGAATGCGGAAATTTAAGCAAGAGCTACGGTTCTTCCGTTGCGCTCTGCAACGTCAACCTGCGCGTGGAAGCGGGCGGGATCGTCGGGCTTCTCGGACCGAACGGGAGCGGGAAGTCCACCCTCATCAAGCTCGCCATGGGCATGCTGCAACCGACCGCGGGAGCCATTCTCATCGACGGAAAAGCGCCCTCGCCCGAAACGAAGGCGATCACGGCGTATCTGCCCGATTCCAATTTCTTATCGGATCGCATGAAGGTGAAACAGGCGATCGCCTATGTGAAGGATTTCTTCCCCGATTTCCGCACCGAACGCGCGGAGGAGATGTGCGCGCGGCTCGGGATCGGGCTCGAACAGCGCATCCGTGCGCTCTCCAAGGGAAATAAGGAGAAAGTCGGGCTCATCCTCACCATGTCGCGGGATGCAAAACTCTACATTCTCGACGAGCCCATCGCGGGCGTCGATCCCGCGGCGCGGGATTTCATTCTCGATACGATTTTGCGGAACAAGCCCGAGGGGGCGACCATCCTTCTCTGTACCCATCTCATTGCGGATATCGAACCCGTCCTGACGCACGCGATCTTTCTGAACCGCGGGAACGTCGTTCTCGACGAGGACGTCCAAACAGTCAGGGAGCGGGAAGGGAAGAGCCTCGACGAGCTCTTCCGGGAGGTGTTCAGATGGTAAAGCTGTTGAAGCATGAACTCATCGCGCTCTTCCGCGTCCTTCTCTTCTTTGCGGCTGCAGTCGTCGTGTTCGCCGCGATCGGGCGGATCCTTCTCGCCGTGGAGCTTGCGAAAACCGAAAACGCGACGAGCGGCAACATGCTGCTCCCGCTCCTCTTCATCATGCTCTATGTGTTCGCGATCCTCGCGCTCGTCGTTGCGGCGTGGGCGCTCGGGGTCTCGAGATTTTATAGGACGCTCTTTACGGGCGAGGGATATCTGACGCTCTCTCTGCCCGTCTCCCCCGTGGGGATCATCTGGGCGAAACTCTTATCCTCGATCATCGCCATGTTTGCGGCTTGCGCCGTGAGCGCCTTTTCCCTGTTTATCTTTCTCATCGGAATGCCCGCGAATTTCCTCTCCGACCTCGGGGTGGACGTCATCGTCTCCTTCCGGATGTGGTTTGATGATATCGCTGCGGCGCCGGGGCTGTTTGTGGAAGAGCTCCTGCTCTTCATTCTCTCGATCCCCGCGGCGACGCTGGTGATCTATGCCTGCATCTCTCTGGGACAGCTCTTCACGAGCCACCGCAAGCTCATGACGTTTGTCATCGTGATCGGCCTCTATATCGCCTATCAGATGCTCGCCCTTTACGCCATAATGCCCATCTATGATGCGGCGGCGGAGGTCTCCGTGCACCTCTATATGTGGGTGCAGATCCTGCTTGTCGGAGCGCTCGACGTGGGCAGTTTCTTCCTCATCCGATATATTTTAAGGAATAAAGTCAATCTCATTGTATAACCCATGAAAATCACTGTTCTCACCCTCTTCCCCGAAATGTTTTCCGCGCTCTCGTCGAGCATTATCGGCAGGGCGACGAAGGAGGGAAAATTTCAGCTCAATATTGTCGATATCCGCGACTATACCGAGGACAAACACTTGAAATGCGACGATTATCCGTTCGGCGGCGGCGCGGGCATGGTTATGATGGCGCAGCCCATCGGAAGCGCGATCGAAGCGGTGGATCCCGGACATGGTGCGCGGAGAATCTATCTCTCCCCCAAGGGAAAGACGCTCACGCAGGAGAAAGTCATCCGCCTTTCGGAAGAGGAGGAGCTCGTGCTCCTCTGCGGACACTACGAGGGGGTGGACCAGCGGGCGATCGATCTCTTCATCGACGAAGAGATCTCTATCGGCGACTATGTTCTGACGGGCGGAGAGCTGCCCGCCATGGTGCTTGTGGACTGCGTGGCGCGCTATGTGGATGGGGTGCTTGCGCCGTCTTCTCTCGTCGATGAGAGCTTTTCGGAGAACTTATTGGAGTATCCGCAATATACCCGTCCCGTGGAATACAGGGGGCTCACGGTGCCCGAGGTGCTCCGCAGCGGCAATCACGCGGAGATCGACAAGTGGCGCCGCGAACAGGCGCTCGCCCTCACGCGCAAACTCCGCCCCGATTTGTTGAAGTAGGGGGGATGACGCGGTAAACCACACAGTCGCGCCAAGGGCGGCGCGCCGGCTCTCCTGAGAGGGGGATACCCGCGCACCCCTCTCTTGCTTCCCCTTTTAGGGGAAGTACCCGCGCAGCGGGGGATAGGGTTTTCGAAAACCCCTCAGTCACCTGCGGTGACAGCTCCTCCTAAGGCGCCAAGGCAACCCCCACCTGACGCGCTACGCGCGCCACCCGCCCCCTTCAAAGGGGGCAGGTCTTGCCCCCTCCGTGGAAGGGGAGTCGCGGCGTCATGCAGCCCCCTCCGTGGGAGGGGGTAGGGGGTGGGGCGAGTTCCTGAATCACTGCGCGAAGCAAAACCACGCTTTTGCGGCAGCGCACTCAAGTTGAGCGAAATAAAATTACTGCGCGTGGCGGGGTTTCCCCGCCTGAGCGCACCCAATTTGGTACCCTACGGGAACCTTACTGTCGTGTGAAACAGAACAGGGACGGCCGAATCGTAATTACAAGGCAGAAGTCTTAACCCCTCGTTGAATTTGTTTTTGAGCATGCGCCCTAAAGGCGCAGACGAAAAAACAAATTCAACGAAACAAAAATCGATCATGAAAGTAATCCAATGGTACCCCGGGCACATGGCGAAGGCCATGCGCATGATGGCGGACAATTTAACACTCTGCGACGCGGTCGTTTTCGTCCTCGATGCGCGCTGCCCCGCGGCCTCTTTCAACAGGAGGCTTACGGACATGGTATGCGGAAAACCCGTCCTTTACGTTCTCAACAAGGCGGATCTCGCCCTTGCGGACGCATATATCAATACCCTTACGGAGAGCGGAAAGCGCGCGATCGCCGTGAACGCGGGGGACAAGCGTTCCGTCCGCCCCCTCACGCATGCGATGGAAGAGCTCGCCGCCGAGCGGATCGCCCGCAACCGTGAAAAGGGGGTCGTCCGTCCTCTGCGTTTTCTCGTCGCGGGCGTCCCTAATACGGGAAAAAGCACGCTCATTAACCTCTTGGCGGGCGGGAGAAAGGCCGTGACGGGGGACAAGGCGGGCGTGACGCGGGCGAAACAGTGGGTCAAATGCGGCGCGTTTGAGCTCATGGACACCCCCGGGACGATGCCCCCTTCCTGCGAAAACCAAGTTTTAGCGAGGCGGCTCGCCTATGTGGGGAGCATCAACGACGATATTTTGGAGATCGACGAGATCGCGCTTGCGCTTCTCGAAGAACTTGCGGAGAGCTACCCCGCGGGGCTCAGGGAGCGGTACGGGATCGAGGGCGGGACGCCCCTCGAGATGCTGGAAGCGGTCTGCAAGCGCATGGGATTCCTCTTGCGCGGCGGCGAGCCCGACTATGTGCGCGGTGAGAGGACGGTTCTCGACGATTTCCGCAAGGGCAGGCTCGGAAGAACGGCGCTCGATCGCGTCGACGACCTCAGAGACGCCGGTTTGATTTGAGATACGGATCGAATTATGGACGAATTGACTTACGAAAGAGAATACTTTTCGCGGGGATATGCCGCCGTTGCGGGGGTCGACGAAGTGGGCCGCGGTCCGCTTGCGGGGCCCGTCGTTTGCGCCGCCGTGATCCTGCCCCTCGAGGAAGAAAAGCGCATTTTGGGCGTGGACGACAGCAAGGCGCTCTCCGCCAAAAAACGGGAGGCGCTCTCCGAACGGATCAAGGACGCCGCCCGTGCCTTTTCGGTGATCGAAGTGGACGAGGGCACGATCGATGCGATCAATATCTTGCAGGCGACGCGGCTCGGCATGAAACGTGCCGTCGAAGCGCTCTCGCTCCCGCCCGATTTTGTGCTGACCGACGGCAACATGACCCTCGACATCTCCTGTCCGCAGAAGAGCGTCGTCAAGGGGGACGCCCTCGTGTATTCCATCGGCGCGGCGAGTATCGTCGCAAAGGTGTACCGCGACGCGCTCATGGCAAGATATGCCGAGGAGTTCCCCGAATACGGGTTCGAACACAATGCGGGCTACGGTACGGCGCAGCACATACGGGCGATCAAGGAGGTTGGGATATGCAGAATTCACCGAAGGACCTTCATAAAAAAGTTCTGGGACGGGAAGGTGAGGATCTCACCTGCAAATACTTAAAAAAACACAAATATAAGATCTTGAAGCGCAATTTCAAGACGCCCTACGGGGAGGCGGACATCGTGGCGAGGAGCCCCGACGGCTATATCTGCCTCGTCGAAGTCAAGGCGCGGGAGAGCGACGCGTTCGGACTTCCGACCGAGGCGGTCGACCGCGAAAAACAGCGGCGGTACCGCATGATGGCAAAATTTTACTGTGCCATGGTGCGGGAGGAAGTGCCCATCCGCTACGACGTCTCCTCGATCTACGAGGGCGAGATCGAATATTTCGAAAACGCGTTCATCTGAAAATCCGCCCAAAGGCGGATTTTATGCTACCATTCGGAGGGGTTTATGAGGTTTTACGAACTCAAAAGCGCGGACGACATCGTCCGTCTCGTGCAAGAGGTGGGCTTTTTACCCTTTTTCGCAAATGAGATCGGCGGCTTTTCCATCGAGGAATGCTGTCCGCCCGCGCTGTGGTTTGCGGACGGCGTCGACGGGCCGTGGGAATGGAAGGGCCCCGTGATCAAGAGCGGGAAATGTCTGTACGGGAAATTTTTCAACGGCAAGGCGGGGTTTGTGAGTACAGAGTGGTTCCCCGATTTTGCGAACTACCGAAGGGACGGTTACGATTTCGATTCCCGCTGCGACGAGGGGCTCGCGCCGCGCAAGGATCAATATATCTTTGAAACGATCGCGGAACACAAAGAGCTGCTCTCAAAGGACCTGAAAATGCTCTGCAATTATCGCAAGGGGGGCAATACGGGGTTTGAAACCATCATCACCCGCCTGCAAATGCAAACATACCTCTGCGTCGCCGATTTTGTCTATCAGCAGGATAAATACGGAAAACCCTACGGTTGGGGCGTCGCAAAATACAGCACGCCCGAAAACCTGTTTGGCTATGAAACGGTATCTTCCGCATACAAAAGGGAACCGGAAGAGTCTCTTGAAAAGATCGTCGCCCATCTTTCCCGCATCCTTCCCGACGTTTCAAATCCGCAAATAGAGCATTTGATCCGCGTGAAGAGAACGATTTAGGGGGATAAGTCCCGAAGGATCTCACCGCGATAGCGTACTGTTTGCCCCCGAGATCGCCCCCTTGCTTCCCCTTGTAGGGGAAGTACCCGCGTAGCGGGGGATAGGGTTTTTGAGGAACCCCTCAGTCACGCAAGGGCGCGCGCCAGCTCCCCTGAGAGGGGAGCCAAGGTGGGGCGGCGTCATCCTGCCCCGCAAGGGGAGCGTCATCCTGTTTGTCATTTCGAGCGAGACGCCCGCGGCGAGTAGCCGCGGGCGTCGCTGTCGAGAGATCCCATGCCGAAAAGGAAATAGCACCCGCTATGCGGGTGGATATTAGTCAGTAAAATTTTGAAAAACAAGACATGGGGTCACGGCTTGAATTTGCTAAGATCCATGCGCGTATAGCGGAAACGCAGAATATTGACGCTCTTCTCGTCTTTTATCTCGTAGATCATAACATAGTTTTCCACGGGGATATGGCGGATCATTTCGTCCGTCACGAGAAACAGTTTGCAATCGGCGGCCGAATAAGGAAACTCGCAAATCGTTTCAATCGCGTGTGCTATCTTGTCCAACAGGTCGATCGCGGCTTTTCCGTTGCAGAGCGTTTCCGATATGTAGACAAGCGCCGAGTCAATGTCCTGCTCGGCGAGCGGCGTCAATCGAAAACGATATTTACTTGCCATACTTTGCCCTCAATTTCGCGAGCGCGGCGGGGCCGTCGGTAAGTTCTCCGCGGTCAGCCTGCGCCTTGCCTTCCATGATTTTGACGTACATTTCGGCCTGCGCAAGCCGCTCCTCATAGGCGGCCATACTCATGACGACCATGTCACCGTAGCCGTTCTTCGTGACAAAAATCGGCTCGTTCGTCGCATTGCACATCTCGGAAATCTTCGTCGTATCCCTTAAATCCCGAATCGGAATGATCTGCGGCATCTTGCACCTCCATAGCATTGTATGTTATTGTGGCACGATTATAGCATAATTATGCGACGTTGTCAAGAGATTTTTTTGGGGGAACTCCTCAGTCACCTGCGGTGACAGCTCCCCTGAGAGGGGAGCCAAGGTGAGGGCTGCGGTGATAGCTCCCCCGAGAGGGGAGCCAAGGGAAGACGGGGTGATCAGCTCAGACTTACGCGATCGGAGACAGAGCAGACGAAGAGCCCCTGCGATTCGCCCCACAGGACGCAATCGCGGACAAACGCGGTCATGCGCTCGGTCATACGGACTTTGAGGACCTGCCCGACGATCTCGTTGATCTCACTGAGATAGAGCGAGATGCGCTCCTCGAGCGCCGCCTTCACGAGAGAGGCGATCTCGTAGACCGTAAAGTCCTCGGGAATGCGGCGGAGACGGCTGTCGTCCTCGGTGCGGACCTTGCCGAGCGCGGTCGCACGGGGGGACTTGAAGAGGTATTCCACGCCCGCGGCGCGCTCTTTTTTGAACTTGCAGCCGTCGATGAGCTGATCGAGCTTGCTCTCCGCCCTTGCGCTGCTCTTTTCGATGCCGAAACTTGAAAGGAGTCTCTTTTTGAGGAAGGCGCGGGAGATCGGCTCTTCCGCGGAGACGATCTCGATAAGCCTTGCCGAGATCTCCCCGTCGTTGTTGTCCGTCAGGAAGGAGAGCGTCTCCGCAGCCGACGTTTTTACATATTTATAGGGCTTTTTGACCTTGGCGAGCCATGCCCCCGCCCGTCTGGGGGCGCCCGTGAGGCGGTCGAGCATGTCTTTGACGCGCTTGATCTCCCGCTTGGGGTTATTGAAATAGCTCACGCTGTTCATGCGGAGAATGTTCCAGTTTCCGCGCTTTAAGATCTGCGGCTGGAGGATCGTCCTGTCTTTCACCGAGAAGCGGTCGTTTCCGTCGCAGAGAATGCCGAGGATGAACCTGTTTTTGTCCTTGGGATCGATGACGGCGACGTCGATCTTGAAGTCGGACGCGCCCACGTCCACGCGGCACTCGTAGCCGAGCGTCTCGATCTCCCTTGCGATGAATTTTCCGATGCCCGTGCCCATGCGCACGTCGCTCGATTTGACGGCGAGCGTCGTCCTGCCCTTTTCGGCAAATTCGAGGAAGGCCTTGAGATTCGCAACGCCTGTCGAGGACGTCTTGCGGGGGTCGATCATGGCGGCAGTCATCGAGGAGAACACGAGCATCTCTTCCCTCGCGCGCGAGACGGCGACGTTCAGCCGTCTCCAACCGCCCGACTGGTTGAGCGGGCCGAAGTTGAGGGAGAGTTTTCCCGTCTGATCGGGACCGTAGCAGACGGAGAAGAGAATGACGTCCCGCTCGTCCCCCTGTACATTCTCGAGATTCTTGATGAAGAGGGGCTCCTCCCGCTCATAGGCGGCTTCTTCCAGCTTATTGGCGGCAATCGCCTTGGAGAGGACTTTTTCGAGCTCTTCCTGTTGGGCGGAAGAGAAGGTGACGATACCCATGCTCGAACGGGAGAGAAGGGGATCTTTGAGCCGCCGCACGACCTCGCTTACGAGCGCTTCCGCCTCTTTTTTGTTGCGCTTGGTGCCGCCCCTGTCGTACAGGCCGTCCGTCTCGATGAGTTTGACCTTCTGTTCGAGCGCGTCGGGCGAGGGGAAGGTGCACAGCCGGTTCCCGTAATACATGCTGTTGGAAAAGGCGATGAGGCTCTCGTGCTTGCTGCGGTAGTGCCACAGAAGATGCCGTTCGGGAAGCCCCAGCGCGAGGCAGTCGTCGAGCACGCTTTCGAGATCCTCGTTTTCGATCTCGTCCTCGTCGGTCGCGTCGGCGTGGAAGAAGGAGGTGGGGGGAAGCTGTTTGGGATCGCCGACGACGATCGCCGCCTTCCCCCTCGCGATGGAGCCCGCCGCTTCCGCCGTGCTCATCTGGGAAGCCTCGTCGAACACGACGAGATCGAAGAGATTCGCCCGCGGCCGCAGATATTGCGCCACGGTGATGGGGCTCATCAGCATGCAGGGCGCGGCAACGCCGAGAAGGGTGGGAATTTCCTCGAAGAGGGCGCGGAGAGAGCTTCCCCGCAGATTTCCCTTGGAGAGACGGTAGAAGGTGGACTTTTCGGAGCCGAGCGCCTCGTCCGAAAGACGGGAGATGAGGATCTCGCGCAGGTGCGTGCGGGTGAGCCTGTTGAAATTTTCCTGCGCGATGCGGAACTTTTCGGCCGTATCCTCGAGCGTCCCCGCCGTCATGCGGGAGAGCGCGGCGTCCGAGGGAATGGTCGTCTCGAGGAAGTTCTTATAGACATTCTTTTCGAACCCCGCGAGCAGGTTTTCCACTTTGAGCCGTCCGCTCTCGAGCGCGTCGGCAAGGAAGTTGAGCCCGCTCTTTTTCAGCGTCTGGGCGGTCGCACGGTACATGCACCAGTTGGAGAGCATGTCGATATTGTCGATGAGCGCGCCCGCCTTTTGCGCATAAAAGTCGGGAAGATCCTCGTCGCGGTTTTTCTGCCTGTCCGCATTGGTGACGGAAAGGAAGCGGTCGAGGGCGGCAAAGAAGGAGTCCGCCGCCTTGACGTATCCCTCGAGCACGGGCGCGGTATAGCCGCTCGCCGCGCGGCAGCACATGCTGATGAACGCTTCGGGATTGTAGTCGAGAAAGAGGGATGCCGCGCTCTCGTGGAGCTTATAGAGATCGTCGAGAAATTCCGCCCGCCGCTTGTAATTGATCCGCCCGAACCGGTCGCAGAAGGTTTTGGAGAGGTCGCATTCGGCAACCCTGTCGGAAGCGTCCGCGATGTCCGCAAGCGTGATGAGAAACTTGGGGACGTCCTCTTCCGCAATGGGGGCAAGGGCGACGCGACTCAGCTTTTTGAGCGTGCTCTTCGCACCTCTGTACAGTTTCCAGTCTCCCCCTTCCCTGACGGCGGCAAGCTCCGCCCTGTCGTCGGGCTCCACGAGCGCTTTGAAATACTTGAAGTAATAGGCAAGACAGCCGTCCAGCCGCCTGTTTGCGCCGTAAAAGCGGGAGAAGCTCTCCGTTTCCGTCGCAAAATATTTATCGTATCTGCCCGCAAGCAGGTCCTTTGCGAGCGATGCAAGACCCTTGATCTTGCGCTCCGTGAGCGCCGAGACCCGCTGGCGGTAAAATTCGAGGAAAAGGGACAAAAACGCCTTCAGATGGCGGCTCTCCGCGATCACGACCTCGGACGCGCAGAAGACTTTGTCCCTGAGCGTCTGGGAATAGGACGTGAGATTGACGTTCTCGAAGGGCGAGCTCGAGACGCCCCCGCACTCCTTTGCGGCAGCGGCGGCGGAGAGGATCATGTTCTTGTACTCGATGAGCTTTTGCTCGGTGAGAGAATCGTAGAAAGAGCTCTCGATATCGACGATATCGGGCGCATTTTTATTTTCGAGATAGCCCACGATCGCGCGGTAGACGGAGAGTCCCAACCGCCGTTTTTTGTGCAGGGCATGCATGGGGGCGAGCAGTTCGCGGCGCAGTTTTTCGGTTTCGGAAGCCCCCGCGGCGTACCCCAAGTCCTCGCCGCCCGTGAGGGAGAGCGTCCGCTCGATGCTCCTGAGCGCCTCCGCCTTGTCCGCCTTGACCCCATGGAGTTCGAGACAGAAATCGCCGATCCCCACGCCGTCGAGACGCTTTTTCACGACGTCGAGCGCGGCTTTCTTTTCCGCGACGAAGAGCACCCGCCTGCCCTTGGCAACGGCGTTGGCGATGATGTTCGCGATGGTCTGGCTCTTACCCGTACCGGGCGGGCCGTGGAGCACGAAACTTTCGCCCGCGTCCGAGAGGGAGATCGCGGAGAACTGCGAGCTGTCGGAGGGGAGCGGAATGAAGAGATCGGCGGGGTTTGCCGCGTCCTCTTCGGGCGCACTGCCCCCGTTTCCCTCATATTTCCCCTCCACCAAAGCGGAAAAGAGGGGATTCGCGCCGAACTCTTCGGAAGAGCAACGCAGATCGTTCCAGAGAAGGAAGCGCTCGAAGGAGAGCGCGGCGAGATAGACGTCCTCGACGACCTTCCAGCCCTTCATGCGGGCGGTCTCCGCGCGTACCATGGCGAGGATCTCGGCGGGTTTGAGGGAGGAGACGTTCCCGCCCAGCCCGCGGATATCGATGTTATATTCCTGTTTGAGAAATTCGAGAAGGGTCGCGTTGACGAAGTACTCCTTCCCCTCCGTCACCGAAAAATCGTCCGTCCCGCGCGCCTTTTTCAGCCCGACGGGAGCGAGCACGAGGGGAGCGTACCGCTCTTCATTCTCCCTGATGTAGCACAAAAACCCGATCGCAAGGTACAGGATCCGCGCGCCCGTCTCTTCGCTCGCCTCGCGGTTCTTGCGGAAGAGCCTGTCTGCGATCTCCGACGTCTTCTCCTGCGATTCGTAGACGCGGAAGACGCCCTTTTCCTGTTCGAGGCGGATGAGTTCCCGTTTTTGCCCCTCCGTCCGGTCGCCGAAGGGGGGCGCAGTCTCGTCGCCGCCCTTGAGCCGCAGATCTTTTTCGAGGGCGAGGACGGTCTCGTCCGTGCCGCTGCTCACGATATGCAGCGCGTTTTTGCCCGTAAAATTGAGAAGGGCGTTTTTGCCCGTGAGATCGAGGAGCCGCCGCTCCCACCTGCGGTTTCTCGGCTGTTTGCCGTCGAGGGAGAGCTTGTGATAGGCGGGAAGGGGGGCGGGCGCACTGTCTCCCGTGTCCTCTTCCTTGTAGATCTCATATCCCGCGATGCCCTTGCCGCGCATGGGACAGCTCTTCACGCCCCCCATGCGGCAGCGGCGGATATCGACGAACGCCTCGTATCTTCCCTTGGAAAGTTTGGTTTTGAAATGCCCCTCGGAGATCGTATAAGAGCCCTTTTTGTCCGAGAAGAGATCTTCCGCATCGAAGAAGGCGAGATTGTTCACGCCGTCCGAGAGATATTTTGAGACGGTCTCCCTGTCGTCCGTCACGCTGTCGAGAAAACAGGACTTATGGAGCCATACGCCCACGCCCGCGTCCGTCTTCCCCACGGCGAGCACGGGATTGAGCCCCGCCGCTTCGAGGCAGGAACAGGCGAGGACCGCAAGTTCGAGCGCGCTCGCACGGCGCTCCTTCAAAAGCCCCTCATGCATGCAGGAGAGGGGCTTCGTGCAGTCGATCTCCCCCGTGCTTTGGAAGAGCTTTCCCTTGATGACGGCAAAGACGGCGGCAAAGAGACTGCGCACGGCGTTCTTGTCGGCATTTTCATAGCCGTTCAGGCGGTCGCTCCCCCAAACTTTGAGGCGGTTGCCCGCGTCGGAGAGGAGCACGGTACTTTCGGGCATGGCGGGACGGACGTATGCCGCGAGCCGCTCGGTATTCCCCAAAAGCCCTTCCCACCAATCGAAGGGGAGCGCGGTGATCGGAAACTGCGCGCTTGCGATCTCCTTGCCCCCGATCAGGAGAGAGGCGCTTCCCGTGCAGGGGGTGAGCTCGTCGCATTCGGACAGATACAGGGGGGAGAGGACGGCGGCGGGGAGCTCCACCGAGCTCTCGAAGGGGATCTCGACTTCCTTTTCGAAGGCGGCGAAGAGCCCGTCCTTGTTCCCGATCCTGACGTCGAGAAGCAGATTCTCCGCCCCGTCATTGCGGATGATGAGAGAGGCGGGGGTCGAGAAATAATAGTCCGCATATCCCACATATGCGGGAAATTGCGGGGTCAGAGAAACATCGAATTTTGCTTTTTTCGCACCCATAAGATCAACCTTTCTGTTATGCTTTACTTTATCGGGTATTATACCATATTTTACCGTTTTACGCAAGGGCTCCCGCCATTTTTCAGAGAGAAATCCGCAAGTTTTCCGAAACCGCCGCATTCCGCTTGCATGCTTCCAATTTTTTGTGTATAATGAGAAACATCACGGAGGATCCCATGAAAAAAAGATTCTGTTTACTATCTGTTCTGCTGGTTTTATTTGTCCTTTTGTTTGCGGTCGCCGCGTGTGACTTCGGTGGCCGCGATCCCGTGGATAGCGATCCCGGGGGCGAAACCGAACAGGGCGGCTCCGGAAACAAAGATCCCGAAGACAAAGACCCCGAAGACAAAGACCCCGAGGGCGGCGGCTCCGAGGGCGGTGATTCCGAAGGCGGCGGCTCCGAGGGCGGTGAGTCTGAAGATAAGGATCCCGAAGACGGAAAACTTCAATTGAACGAGTCCTCTCTCACGATCTACGTGGGCGGAAGCGGCTTTATCGAAGTCGTTTCGGACGATCTGGACGATATGGAGACCTTTACATGGGAAAGTTCGGATCCGGACATTGTGAAGGCCGTGGAAGGTCCTTTTGGCGGATGGTATTGCTACCCCTACGGCCTCGCGAAGGGCACGGCGACCTTGACGGTCACAAGCGGTTCGGGCAGAACGGGATCTTGCACCGTGACGGTCAAAGATCTCAAGGTCGAGCTGAGTGAAACGAACCTCACCATTTACAGGAGGGCGGATAATACCTACGAGAGCAAGACGCTCACGGCGACCGTGAAACATGACGGCGAACCCACTTCGGATCATGTGACGTGGAAGTCTTCGGACGAGTCCGTCGTCACGGTAGAAGGCGGCGTCCTGACGGCGCATGCGCTCGGCTCGGCGACAATCACGGCGACGGTCGTGGGCAGCTCCGCAAAGGCGTCCTGCGAAGTGAACGTTGTTTGGGAGAACGGCGCGGTGCCCGAAGGATGGTATCCGATCCGCAAAACGGGCTCGAACGGCGCCCTCGAAACCCCCGGACAGTGGACGTGGAGCGGCTTCGAAGGTCCCGACGACGTACACGCCGACCTCTCCGGCGAAGGCATCGGAGAGAGCGGTGACATCGTCTTTTCCGTAGTATACAACATGGGCTGGAGATGGTACGGCACGCAGCTGTTCTTCAAACACCCCGTAGACGGCGCCCTCGTTGCAGGCACCGCGTATAAACTCACCTTCAAGCTCGAATCCACCAATGACGGCGCGATCACCGTCAACGATACGGACGTCGAGGTCAAAACGGGCACGCAGACCGTGGAAGTTATTTACCGTGAAACGGGCGTAGACAGCGTCTCTGTCACGATCACGCTCGCCACGCACGACAAGATCCGCAACAGCGTCAACCCCATCGGGCAGTACCGGGAGGGGACGATCTCCATTTCCGATATGAAGTGGGAAGTCTATGAGGTGCAGGAGCTCCACGCTCCCACGGCATTTACCGTCAAAGACGACGGAGAACTTCTCATCACCGACGACAACAACGACGATACCTTTGAGGGCTATGTGATCGGCTTCTTCAAGGAAGGTGCCGAGGAGCCGAGCTACACCCAGCCCATCATGAAGCCCGTGAGGGACAGGGATATTCTTGACGACAGAGGCGGCGTTCCCGACGTTGTGGGCAGCGGCGGCGCAAGGCCGCAAAACGCGGGCAAGATGTATCTTGACGATTCCTTCGTCGAGAACGGCGAATACACTCTGAAAGTCAAGGCGTATTGCGGCACGGCGCTCTATGCGGCGAGCCCTTGGAGCACGGCGACCGTTTCCCATACCGTAGCACATGAAAACGGCGTGGAATACAAAGTTCTCCAATCCTACCGTGACGTCGACCGCGGCGTCGGCAGATATTACGTCTGGGCGGAGTGGAATCAGATCGACCTCGAAAAATGCAGCTTCAAAGATAACTCGCTCACTCTTACCCTCACGGGGGAGGCGAGCTGGTTTTCCAACCAGGTATACTGCGATATCTCCGGGCTCGAAGTCAACCATCTGTATGAGTGCCGTTTCACATTCGGATATGATCCCACTGCTTCGGGGGGAACCCTCGAGGGCAGGCAGTTCATCGTCAACGGACAGCGCATCGATGTCTCTTCCGAAGCGCATCACACCTACACCATTTACTTCCTCTACACGGGCGGCCCCGCCGTGATGATGCTTCTCGGCCGGCCCACCGCGGATTGGCAGGGAACGGTGGAGAACGGCGGACTTCCCCAAGGCACCTATACCTTCTCGGATATCACGCTCCGTGATGTCACGGAGGAGACTCCCGGGGAGGAAAGCGGCGCGGTTTCCGCCGACAGATCTGAGGATCGGATCGCGGAAAAACGCAGAGAGGACTGACATTTGCTGCGCCGCCCGTATGCGTGCGGCATGCGTTGAAAAATACAGCGGAGAAAAGGTCATGGACGAGGAAAGGAAAGAGGGGATTGCGGACATGGGTGCGGAGAAATCTGCCGAAACGCCAAAAAAACCTCTTCCGCGCATCAACTTCCGTCCCTTCCTCGTCTGCGCCCTCGGGGCGGCGGCGGGCGCCTTTTTCTATGCGAGGATCAGATTCGGGGGGCTTTTGCCCTCCGATTTTCTCGTTTTGGGGCTGCTGATCCCCCTTCTATGCATGCCTTTTTCGAAGAAGCGCATTTTCCTTGCGCTCTCCGCCGTTCTCCTTTTTGCGGGGCTGAGCGCGGGCGGGCTGCACCTTTTCACCGAACGCTATCTTTCGGGCATGCCCGAGGGAGAATACGGGGTGGAGGGGACGGTCGTCTCGGTCTGCGTGGAAAACGGGT
>CANPYD010000009.1 GCA_947587775.1 uncultured Clostridia bacterium | reverse complement strand
CCGAATGCGGGTCTCTACCCGCATGAGACGGCTCCGCCGCAGGCGGTGGTGGGGGGGATCACTCCAACCCAATATGATTCAAAATATCTGCGCAAATATTTTTATAATTCCGATTGAAATCAAGATTGGAATAACGCAGAACGGTAAGTCCCAGTGAGGCAAGATACGCGTCCCGTCTTTTATCGTATTCCTCTCCTTCATCTTCATAGTGTTGCGAACCGTCCAGCTCAATGACGAGCTTGTGCTGTGCACAATAAAAATCAACGATATAATATCCGATAACTTTCTGTCTGCAAAAATGGACGGGTAAAGTTCTGAGAAAATCAAACCACAGCTTTATCTCTTCTTTGGTAGGGTTATTGCGCAATTCCTTGGCACGAGTCGCGAGTTTTGAGTTGTGGAATTGTCTCTCTTTCTCCATACTCCCCCCCCATCCGTCACGGCGGTGCCGTGCCACCCTCCCCCCGGAGGGGGTAGGGCTTGGGGCGATTGCATTATCCCCCCCATCCGTCACGGCGGTGCCGTGCCACCCTCCCCCCGGAGGGGGTAGGGCTTGGGTCGATACTTTATACCGTTTCACATACGATATGGTCGTTGGTAAACACGCAAATCTCCGAGGCGATCTTGAGCGATTTCCGTGCGATGTCCTCGGCGGAAAAATCGGTGTTCTGCACAAGTGCACGGGCGGCGGCGAGCGCATAATTTCCGCCGCTGCCGATGGCGCAGACGCCCTCGTCGGGCTCGATCACTTCCCCCGTGCCCGAGAGAATGAGCAAAGTATCCTTGTCTGCGGTGATCATCATCGCGTCCAACCGTCTGCCGATCTTATCGATTCTCCAAAGATCGGCAAGCTCAACCGCCGAGCGCATCAGATTGCCCGCAAACTTGTTGAGCATGCCTTCAAACCGTTCCGTGAGGGAGAAGGCGTCAGTCACGCTTCCCGCAAAGCCTAAAATGACCTTGCCGCCGTAGATCCTTCTCACCTTGACCGCCGAGTTTTTGAAAATCACGCTCTCGCCCATGGTGACCTGTCCGTCTCCTGCGATCGCTGTCACGCCGTCCCGTTTGACGGCGCAGATCGTCGTTCCGCGAAATTCCATAAATACTCCCCGTAAAAAAATTTCTACTCTTTTTTACCCGATTTTTTCGGGCTTGAAACACAGTTCAGAGTCCGAGCTCCGCTTTCCACCCTTCGATCTTTTCCAGAGACCGTTCGGCGAGCCGCCGCCGCTTCTCCTTCTTGTCGCGGATCTCCCCGAATCCCTCCGCCAGCACGCCGTAATTGGCGTTCATGGGCTGAAAATCGCGGTTCGGCGCGGCGATATACCGTGAGAGCGCGCCCAGCACCGTCTCCTGAGGGGGGACAACCGATTCCTTCCCGCCCAGCTTTCTCCACAGATGGACGCCCGCGAGGAGCCCCGACGCGGCGCTTTCGACATACCCTTCGACGCCCGTCATCTGCCCCGCGAAAAAGAGACGGGGCGCGTCCTTTGCCGAGAAATCGGCGTTCAGGACGTCGGGCGATTGGAGATATGTATTGCGGTGCATGACGCCGTAGCGCAAAAATTCGGCGTCTTTCAGCGCGGGGATGAGCGAAAACACCCGCTTCTGCTCCCCGAACTTCAGATTCGTCTGACAGCCGACGAGATTATAGCTCGTCCCCGCCGCGTTCTCCTTTCTGAGTTGGAGGACGGCATAGGGGCGGGTGCCGTCCGGAAGGGTGAGTCCCACAGGCTTGAAGGTACCGAACCGCAGGGTATCCTTCCCGCGGGCCGCCATGACTTCGACGGGCATACAGCCCTCGAAGATCTCCCCCTTCTCGAATTCGTGCAGTTCCGCCCGTTCGGCGTGCACGAGTTCATACACAAACTTCCCGTATTCCTCTTCGGTGAGCGGGCAGTTGAGATAGTCTCCGCTCCCTCTTCCGTACCTGTCCTGCGTAAACGTTTTTGAAAGATCCACGCTGTCCGCCGCGACGATGGGTGCGGACGCGTCGAAAAAGTGCAGTCCCCCGCCGTACCGCCGCGCGATGCTCTCCGCGAGCCCGTCCGCGGTGAGCGGTCCCGTCGCCACGATCCCCTCTTCGGGGAGCTCCGTGATTTCTTCCGTGCAAATATGCACGCTTTTGAGCGAGCGCAGAGCCTCCGTCACGAGGGCAGAAAACTTCTCCCTGTCCACGGCGAGCGCGCCGCCCGCGGGGACGCGTGACTGCGCTGCCGCCGCCATCGTCACCGATCCGATCCGCCGCATCTCCTCTTTGAGGAGTCCGCAGGCATTGCCGTAAATATCGTCGCTCTTCAAGGAATTGGAGCAGACGAGCTCGCAGAGATCGGGGCTCGAATGGGCAGGAGAAAATTTGAGGGGCTTCATGTCGATGAGTTCGACCTCCGCCCCGTGTGTTCCGAGAAAGTACGCCGCCTCGCATCCCGCGAGACCCGCGCCGACGATCCGTATCATGTAGTTTCTTCCGTTCCGCGCTTATAGCCGCAGCTCTTATCTGCGCACCTCACGACGCCGCGCGCCGTTTTGACGATCGCGCCGCCGCACTTCGGGCATTTCTCGCCCGTGGGCATATCCCAGCTCATGAACTTGCATGCGGGATACCCGCTGCACCCGTAGTAGGGCTTTCCCGTGCGGGAACGGAGCTTCTTCGTGGGCTTGCCGCAGTCGGGACAGACGCCCTCGAGCTCCTCCTCTTCCTTCTTTTCGCCGAAGGGCATCGTGGACTTGCAGGCGGGATAGTTGGGGCAGGCGAGGAATTTTCCGTACCGCCCCATCTTGATCACCATCATGCTGCCGCACTTGGGGCAGGGCGTATCGGAGACCTCATCCTCCGTCTCCGAGATGATATTGGAGCAGGCGGGATAGCCGCTGCATGCGAGGTACTTTCCGTACTTGCCCGTCTTCCTCACCATGGGACGGCCGCATTTCTCGCAGAGGATGTCCGTGATCTCGTCCCCGTCCGTCCCCGCAAAGCGGAGCTGTTCCTCGAAGGGGGGATAGAATTCCCCGACGATGGCGTGCCAGTCCTTGCCGCCCTCTTCGATCTCATCCAGCCGCTCTTCCATGCCCGCCGTGAATCCGACGTCCATGATGTCCTTAAAATAGTGGACGAGCATATCCGTAATGCGGTATGCGACCTCGGTGGGCTTCATATATTTGCCGTCTTTTTCGACATATTTGCGCTTTGTCAAAACGGAAATGATGGAAGCATACGTCGAGGGACGGCCGATCCCCTTGTCTTCCATCGCCTTGACGAGGGAAGCGTCCGTATAGCGGACGGGCGGTTTTGTGAATTTCTGTTCGGGCTTTACCGCAAGGCAGTCGAGCGCGTCGCCCGCGGAAAGAGGGGGAAGGAGCCCCTTGCTCTCCTCTTCGTCCTGCTTGGGTTCCGAATAGACGGCGGTGAATCCCGCAAAGCGGAGCGCCTTGCCGCTCGCCTTTAAGATATAATTGCCGTTTACGACGTCCGCCTGCATGGAGTCGTACTGCGCGTCCGCCATCTGAGACGCAATAAAGCGCTCATAGATGAGCTTATAGACGTTGAAATGTTTCTTATCAAGAAGTTTTTTGACTGCCTCGGGCGTGCGCGCAAGATCGATGGGACGGATCGCCTCGTGTGCGTCCTGCGCTCCCTTCTTTGAGGCATAGATATTGGGTTTTGCGGGAAGATACTCCTTGCCGTAGCGGGCTGCGATATATTCCCTTGCCGCCGCCTGCGCGTCCTCGGAGACGCGGGTGGAGTCCGTACGGATATAGGTGACGAACGCGATGTGCCCCTCTCCTTCGACGTCGATGCCCTCATAGAGGTGCTGCGCCATGAGCATGGTCTCGGGCGCGGAGAGTCCCAGTTTATTGGAAGCGTCCTGCTGGAGGGTGGAAGTTGTAAAGGGCGCGGGCGCGTGCGAGTGCACGACCGTCTTTTTGACTTCCCCGACGGCGTAGCTCCCCGCAGCAAGCGCCTCGAGGGCGGCGTCCGCCTGCGCTTTGCTGCCGATCTTGAGTTTTTTTCCGTTCAGCTTCTCCAGGACGGCATGGAAGGGCGCATGCTTTTTCCCGACGTCCTGCAGATCGCAGGAGATCGTCCAGTACTCTTCGGGATTGAATGCCGCGATCTCGCGCTCCCTGTCCACGACGAGGCGGAGCGCAACCGATTGCACCCGTCCCGCCGAGAGTCCGTTCCGTATTTTATTGTTGAGAAGGGGGGAGAGCTTGTAGCCGACGAGCCTGTCGAGCACTCTCCTCGCCTGTTGTGCGTCCACGAGGTTATAGTTGATCCTGCGCGGATGCTGCAAGGCATGCTCGACCGCGCGGGGAGAGATCTCGTTGAATTCGATCCTGTTCTCCCCCTCTTCGGGAAGCCCCAAAACGCTCTGGAGATGCCATGAGATCGCCTCGCCTTCGCGGTCGGGGTCGGTCGCGAGATACACTCTTCCCGCCTTCTTCGCCTCTTCTATGAGACGTTTGATCGTCTCCTCTTTCCCCGGCGAAGTGACGTAGCGGGGTTCGAAGTTTTTATCGACGGCGACGCCGAGCGTCTTTTGCGGGAGATCGCGGATGTGTCCGCCCGAAGCGTCCACGCGGTACTTCCCCTTGAGATATTTTGAGATCGTTTTCGCCTTGCTGGGCGATTCCACAATGATAAGATCCATAGTTCTCCTGAAAAATTACACTGCGCTGTACTTGTTGCCGCCCGATTTGACGGCATATCCCTTGAGCTCGAGCGAGGAGAGCAGCGCGGTCGCCTCGAAGATCTTCATCCCGAGCATATTCGCGATCTGCGCCGCGTGCATTTCCCCGTTCGACCGGAGAAGGGAGACGATCTCCCCCTCTCTGCCCTCGAGCGTTTCTTCTCCGAGGCGGGCGGACTCCAGTCCGTAGACCGAGAGGATATCCTCCGCGTCCGTGACGAGAAAGGCGCCCTTTTTGATGAGCCCGTTACAGCCCTCGCCGCGGGAGATCCCGGGATTATAGGGAAGGGCGAACACGTCGCGCCCGTAGTCGAGGGCGCGGCCCGCCGTGATGAGTGCGCCGCTCCTTTCCCCCGCGGAGAGGACGAGCACGCCCTCCGAAAGTCCCGCGAGGATGCGGTTGCGCGCATGAAAGACATATTTTGCCGCCGTCATGTCGGGCGGGTACTCCGAAAGGAGCAAACCCTTCTGCAGGATCCTCTCTTTGAGTCCCGCATGGGAAGCGGGATAGCACTGCCCGAGCCCGCACGGAAGCACACAGATGAGATTTCCGCTCTCGATGGCGCCCGCGATCGCCGCACCGTCTCCCCCTTCGGCGAGCCCCGTGACGATGGCGAACTGCTCCGAGAGCGTCCGCGAGAGCTCCTTCCCGATCTTCTCCGCCCACGGGGGCGTGATACGGGAGCCGACGATGCAGAACTTTCTGCGGGACAGAAGTTCCCGCCGCCCCGCGCCGTAGAGGAGAAGGGGCGGATCGTTGATTTCTTTCAGCGCCGCGGGATAGTCATCCGAGGCGAGCGTCACGGCAAAGAAGCCCCGCCGCTTAAGTCCGGATACATACTCCTCCGCGCGGCGATGTTCCTCCTCCGTGATGAGGGAAGCGGGATCCCGTGAGGACAAAAGAAGAGAGACGCAGCTCCGGTAATCCTTGCCGCTCAACGCCGAAAGATAGATGATCGCGCGCTCTTCCTCTGTATATTCCATGATCAACCGAGTTTATCGTAGAGTCTGTACGAGACCGCCTCGAACACATGCTTGGGAAGGATATCCTCGCTGTTGTCGAGATCGGCGATGGTGCGGGCGACCTTGACGATCCTCGCCCGTGCACGGGCGGAGAGCTTCATGCGGTCGAACGCGTCGCGCAGGATCTTGTCCCCCTCTCTCGTGAGGTGACAGAATTCCTGGATCTCCTTTTCCCCCATCTCCGCATTGGTATTGATGGGAAGTCCTTCGAAGCGGGTGCGCTGGATGCGCCGCGCGGCGTTGACCCGCGCCTTCACCGTCTCCGAATCCTCGTTGACTTCTTCCGAAGTCAGATCGTCGTATGTGATGTTATCGACCTCGACCTGCAGATCGATCCTGTCGAGCAGCGGGCCCGAGATCTTTCTCCTGTACCGCCTGATCTCGGCGGGCGTGCAGGTGCAGATCCTGTCTGCGGAGCCATAGTTTCCGCAGGGGCAGGGATTCATGCTCGCGCAGAGCATGAACCGCGAGGGATATGTAAAACTTCCGCCCGCGCGGGAGACGGTGATCTTCCCGTCCTCGAGGGGCTGGCGGAGCGCTTCGAGCGTGGAGCGCTTATATTCGGGCAGCTCGTCCAAAAAGAGCACGCCACCGTGCGCCAGAGAGATCTCCCCGGGGTGCACGATGCGGTTCCCGCCGCCGCACATGGAGACGGTCGTCGCCGTGTGGTGCGGGGTGCGGAAGGGCCGCTCGCTCACAATGCCCTCTTCCCCCAGAACGCCCGCAACCGAGTGGATCTTGGTGATCTCGAGCGCCTCATCGAAGCTGAGATCGGGCATGATGGTGGGAAGGCACCTTGCGAGCATGGTCTTGCCCGTTCCGGGAGGGCCCGACATGAGCAGATTATGTCCGCCCGCGACGGCGATCTCGAGCGCACGGCGGGCGATGGGCTGCCCTTTGACGTATCTGAGATCCGCGGAGCTCTTCTTCCCCTTCCCGGGGACGAATTCCGCCGTATCGAGGGGCAGGATGGGCTGGACGCCGACGAGGTGCTTGACGACTTCCCCCAAAGAGCTTGCGGGATAGATCTCCGCACCGCCGAGGTACCGCGCTTCCTCCGAATTCTCGGCGGGGATCACAAAGCGGGTGAACCCGTGCGCCTTCGCCGAGATGAGGATGGGCAGAAGCCCCGAAATGGGTCTGAGATCCCCCGTGAGGGCGAGCTCGCCCAAAAAGACGATGTCCTTGACCTCTGCGCCGAGGAGCTGTTCGCTCGCCTTCAGAAGGCTGACGGCGATCGCAAGGTCGAAGCCCGCGCCCTCTTTTTTGAGATCGGCGGGCGCGAAGTTGATCGTGATCCTGTTCATGGGGAAGAGCAGCCCGCTGTTTTTGAGGGCGGAGCGGACGCGCTCCTTGCTCTCCTTCACGGCGGTGTCCGGAAGCCCTACCATGTCGTATGAGGGAACGCCCTTATTGACGTCCGCCTCGACTTCCACGGGGACTCCTTCAAGCCCGTTAAGCGCATAACAAATGATTTTCGCGATCATAATTTCCCCCCTGTATTTCTTATCCGAAGAATTTTCCCATCAAGGATGCGGGAAGCGGGATCGAGAACGTGAACGCCGCAAAGAGGGCAAAGCAGAGGACGAGAAGGACGAGTGCGACGATCGTGACGATCTTAGCGACCTTGCCTGCTTTCGCGGGAAGGTTCATGGCGAAGTCCACAGCCTGCGCCGCAAGGACAAAACCGAATACATATGCAAGGAAGATGAAGCCGAGCGTATCGGCAAACGCAGCGCAGATGAGCGAGATCACGAGCCCCGCAAGCGGCACGACGGTGCGGCGGAGTTCGGCCTTCCCGTCCGTCTTTACGGCGCACACGATCCGATAGACGGCGAATCCCACGCCGACGAGCGCCATCACGGCGGCAACCGCATTGACGGCGACGCCCGTTACGGCATAGACGCTGCCCGTCCCCTTGAACAGGGTGAGGAAGAGGCTCCATTGCGAAGGCATATTGC
Source organism: uncultured Clostridia bacterium (assembly GCA_947587775.1). Classification (GTDB taxonomy): domain Bacteria; phylum Bacillota; class Clostridia; order Christensenellales; family Borkfalkiaceae; genus Gallimonas. The sequence goes on along the minus strand of CANPYD010000009.1, from coordinate 9,099 downwards.
CGAGTTCGTTGACGCCCGCAAAGCCGCCCGCAAACGCCTTCCAGCCGAGCGTAAAGATGCTCATGCTCGGAGCGGCGGGGTTGTCGTACATCTTCAAAAGCGGATAATAGACGGGGATCATGCACAGAAGGGAGAGAATGAACGCCCCGAGGATGAGCGATGCCGCAAATCCCAGCACGGCAGACACATTCTTCGTACGGTATTCGGAGACGACATTCAGAACCTTCTTCTTCGCGGCGGAAGGTTCGGCGGGAGCGTCCGTCTCCTCTGCCGTTTCCGTCACAGCATGTGCTTCTTCGGATTCATACTCCTCGATCGCAGCGTCGAGATAATATCTTCTCGCCTTCTGCTGGCGTACCATGCCCGCGACGAAGAGTCCCACGATCCCGAGGACGGGGATGAGCATCGCGCCGTTCACGCAGATCGCCGCGGCGCCCGAAAGCCCGCCGAAGAGGAGAGGCAGCGCACTGAGAAGGTTCGCCTTCTTCATGCCGCTGCGATAGAACTTGTGCACGAGGAGCAGCGAGAGCGCGACAAAGAACAGCCCTGCCGTGAGCGGCGTCCCGAGGTGCCCGAGAGAGAACGCGAGATCGCAGAACACGTAGAGCAGAGAGAACACAAACGCCGCCCTGTCGCTCCCCGTGAGCTGTAACACAAAGAGGAATCCCACGATGAGGAGCCCGAAGGAGAAGAGCATCGGGAAGAAGCGCAGCCCGAAGGGGGTCACGCCGAACATATCGGTGCCCAGCGCCAAGAGATCCATGCCGAGCGTATTATAGACGCTCTCCACCGTATAGACGCGGGGATCCTCGCCGGCGGCGTTCACGCTGTAACGGTTGCCGTTCCCCTTCTCTGCGATCGTGAGAAGGGAGTAGATCTCCGACTTCGTAAAGGTATCGAAGGAGGAAACGCCGTTGACGGGCAAATCGGGAAGGGCGGGCTTTTCCTTGACGGAAGAATCGCCCATCGCCGTCTTGTATGCCTGCGCCTGCGTATTGATCTCGCCGTCGAGGAGCGCCTGCGCGGCGGTCACCGCCTCATTCGTCGTCTGTCCCTTGACGGGGGTCGCCTTGGAAATAGCCGCGGGAACCACATACTGCGTACAGTTGGATTCGCCCGAACGGGGAGAGCCGACAAAGACGACTTCCTCAATGCGGATATTCGCGGACTCCGCCGACAGATGCCAGTACTGATAGGTCTGGAGATAGACGCGGGAAGATGCGCCGCGGATGACGTCGCCGAGGGGCGCCGTCCAGCGGTAGAGGACGTCCGTCGCCTTGATGAGCTTCCCCTTCTCGTCGGGCTGGATATCGTTCTCCCCCGTAAAGATGTTTTCGAGGAGCATCGTGCCGAGCGTCGTGGGGCTGCTGCTGTCCGCAGAAGAGGAATACCGGATCTTGATCCCCGCCGATCTTCCCGGATCGGAGTAGATCGCCTCGGTATAGACGTAAATGTCGTCGATATTGAGATAGATCGTCCTCGTCTGCTGCTTTCCGTTGCTGTCGGTATAGGTCTCCTTGATGCTCGGATCGAGGCGGAAGGTCACAGTGGAAGTCTGCGCTTCCCCGGCCGTATAGACAGGGCCGTTGAACTCGTAGCTTTCCCCGCGGGTGCGGAAGGAGCCGAGCGTCCCGAGCCCGACGGCAAGGAACACGAGTGCCAGCGCGATAAACGCGATGATGAAGGGTGACAGTTTTTTCAGTTTTCCGTTGGTTTTTCTCATAGAGGTATTCCCTATTATAATTAGTCTTTTCCTATTCTACCCGATTATGGATAAATTGTAAACGGATTTTCGGACCTTTCCGAAAAATTTTTTTCACAAAATTTCACAATCGGCATAAAAAATGCCCATTCGGGGCGCGAAGGGCAAAAAAAGAGGGCTGCCGTGACCTTCGGCAGACCCTGCTCTTTTTTATTTCTTTTCCTTGATCTTCGCCGCCTTGCCGGTGCGTCCGCGCAGATAATACAGCTTTGCTCTGCGGACTTTGCCCTCTCTCACAACGTTGACATATGCAACCTTGGGAGAATGAAGGGGGAAGCAGCGCTCCACGCCGACGCCGAACGAAAGACGGCGGACGGTGAATGTTTCGCGGATACTGCCGCCCTTTTTGGCGATGACGACGCCCTCGAAGTTCTGGATACGTTCCTTTCCGCCTTCGATGATACGATAGCCGACTTTGACGGTATCGCCGACGTTAAATGCGGGAACGTTTTCCTTCAACCCCTCGGCTTCGATCTGCTCGATGAGTCCCATGACTTTACCTCCTGTAATACGCGGCGTTCGTGCCCTATTGGCAGAGGACCGCCCGAAGTCAACTCAGAATTATAGAGCAAATCGCCGAAAAAGGCAACCGTTTTTGCATGCAAAAAGCAATTTTTTTGCGGAATTGCGTTTTTCGGCGGTTTTACACGAAAAAACGCCCTCGCAGTTGTCCTAAAAGCCCTACCCCCTCTGGGGGGGGAGGGTGGCACGAAGCCGTGACGGATGGGGGGAACCTGCCCCCTTTCTAAGGGGGCAGCCATGCCCACCACCGCCTGCGGCGGAGCCGTCTCATGCGGGTAGAGACCCGCCTAACTTCGCGGCAAAGCCGCTCGTGCCGCCCTTAGTGCACAAAAAGATATGCGGGCGGGGCGGTCACCGTTCGCGCCTCTGATGCGCTACTTCGTCGCTGGCGCTCCTCGTGCCGCGCTTGGAAAAATAAGAATGCGCGCGGGGCACTCATGTCGCAACGCGCCAAGGATTGTCAATCCTTGACAGAATGCGTTGCTCCACCCCCAAGGGGGTAGGCCTTGCGTCGTTTGTCCAGAGGGGGTAGGCCTTGCGTCGTTTGTCCAGAGGGGGTAGGCCTTGTGCGGAGCGAGCGGGGCGAGCAAAGAAATGAACGAAACTATCGAGCGAAATATCACTCTCGGAAAAATTCCTCATACACCGCGCGGACGGTGCGCTCGTAGTTGCAGTTGTCCACGCCGACGATGATGTTGAGCTCGGAGGAGCCCTGGTCGATCATGCGTACGTTGACTCCCGCGTTCGCGATCGCGGAGAAGAGGCGCGCCGAGGTACCGACGCTCTTCGTCATGCCGTGCCCCACCACCGCGATGAGCGCGATATCCGTCATGATCTTCATTCTGTCGGGCGAGACCGCGCGCGCGATATCCTCACTGAGCGATTCGAGCACGCCGCCCGCAACCTGCTCGCTGTCGAGGACGAGGGACATCGTATCGATCCCCGAGGGCAGGTGTTCGAAGGAGACGTTGTGCTTGACGAGCGCTTCCATCACGCGGTAGGTAAAGCCGATCTCCGTATTCATGAGCGATTTTTCGATATGGATGACCGTAAAATTCTTCTTCCCGGCGATTCCCGTGACGGTGCGCATGTTCCTTGCGCCCGCAAGATATGCTGCAGTGGGTAAGATGCGCGTCCCCTCGTCCTCGGGGCGGAAGGTATTTTTGATGTGGATGGGGATATCCGCCTCGCGCACGGGAAAGATGGACTCGCTGTGCAATACGTGTGCGCCCATATAACTGAGCTCGCGCAGTTCCTTATAGCTGAGCTCTCTGATCCCGCAGGGGCTTGGCACGATTGAGGGATCGCAGGCGAGAAAACCGCTCACGTCCGTCCAGTTTTCATACTCATCCGCGCCGACCGCCCGTGCGACGATCGCGCCCGAGACGTCGCTTCCCCCGCGCGAAAAGGTCTTGACCCGCCCGTTTGCGTCCTCGCCGTAAAAGCCCGCAACGACCGCGCGGTGCTTGTCTTTGAGCGCTTCTTTCAGGAGCTGAAAGGTCTTTCTGTCCACCTTGCCGTCCGCGTTGAACTTCACGACGTCGCGGGCGTCCACAAAGGGAACCCCCAAAAGCTCCGCCATGAGCTTCCCCGTGATAAATTCGCCGCGGGAAACCGTAAAATCCGTGCTCCGCTCCCGTTCGATCTCCTTTGCCGCCGCAAGGAGCAGGGCGCCGACATCGAAGGAGAGCCCGAGCTCTTCCACGATGCTTTGAAACCGCGCCATGACCTTCCGGTAGGACTCCCCGACACAGCCGCTCTCCGCGACCTCACGCTGCGTCTCAAACAGAAGATCGGTGATCTTGGTATCCCCGCCGAACCGCTTGCCCGGCGCGGAGACGACGATGTAGCGTCTCGAAGGATCGGCATCGATAATGTCGGCAACGCGGCGCATGTTGATCCCGTCCGACATGGACGTCCCGCCGAATTTGCAGACTTTAATCATAACTTATTTCCCTTCCCTCGAGGCAATACCGCCCTTCCTCCTCTCCGCCGAGGCAGAACGTCTCTTTGGCGAGTCCGCCTTTGAGTGCGGGGAAGAGATCTTCCCGCTCCATATTCATGCGGATACGGACGGTATCCCCCCGCTTCGCTTCACGAAATTCCTTCTCCCCGTGCAGATAGAGGAGTTTCCCGTCCTTTCCCCCGATATATTCACGGATCGCCGCATCGACATCCGCGGCGCACTTGTGGGCGGACGGAGAGACGTTCAGAAGATCCCCGTCCCGCTTGCACTTGACGCGGCGGGAGAAGAAGGCGCAGAAGTCCTCTGTATCCACGCCCGCCGCCGCCCTGTGGACGGGTTCGAAGGGGACGGCTTCGTCGCAGAGATTCCAGAGCTCCGCAAGCAAAAAGCGTGCGGGATGCGCCTTTGATTCCTTCCCCTTCAGGGTCGGCTTCAGGGCTTCCCAATGCATCTTCGCCGCGGCGATCTCGTCATGGCCGTCCGCGACGGCAAATGCGGGCTCCCCGCGGGGCGCAATCTCGTCCACGATCATATAGGCGTCCTCGTCGGGAATAAAATACCCCTTGATCCTGCCCCCGTGCTCCATGAGGCGGAAATCGTAGACCTTCTCAAAATCTTCCCCGAGCAGCCAGCGGACGACCCGATTCCTCTTATCGTGATAGTAGAGCGCGACATGCGGAAATTCGAGGATCGCCTCCTTTCTGAGGGCGGCGAGCTCCTTTGCGTGCTCCGTGGGGGGCACCGTCCCGCGGACGGTTGCGGCCTGAGACGGGTCGCAGGAATATTTTTCGAGGTCAACCGCGGCAAGGATCCCGAAGCGCGTTCCCGATTTTCTCTCGCGCTCGACGAGAAGAAGTCCCCGCCCGAGCCGCTCGAGCCGTTCTTCTTCGAGCGCGTCGTACATTTTTCCGCGGAGCGCCTCGCCGCTCTCGCCCTCTCTGCCCAAAAAATCAAAACAGGAAGGCGCGTTGCCGACGGTTTTTGCAACGCGCTCCCAGAACTCCTGATCGGAACTATGACTGTCGGCGGAGGGAACCGCCCATGTTTCAAACCCGCCGCGCGGCAAAAACAGGCGCGGCACTCTCAGACATCTCATACGGCGTTGATGATGACGACGCAGATCGCGGCAAGCACGATCGCGAGCAATTTCAGGGGAATGTGGCTGATAAAGACATTCTTCAAAAATTCCGCAAATTTCATGATCTCTTACCCTCCGCGTTGAATTCTTTCCAGTAGTACTCTTTGAGGAAGCGCTTGAGCCCGACGGAATCGACATACCGCGTGATCTCCCCGCGCTTCACATAGGAGACGATGCCCGTCTCTTCGGAGACGATGATGGCGGCGACGTCCGCAACTTCCGTGACGCCGATCCCCGCGCGGTGCCGCGTGCCGTAATCCTTGGGGAAATCCTTTTGCGTCAGGGGAAGGAAGCACCCCGCCGCCTGTATTTTGTCGCCGTAGATGATCATCGCGCCGTCATGCAGAGGCGCCTTGGGGATAAAGATCCCCTCGATGAGCTGGCTCGAAATACTCGCGTTCAAAAGAACGCCGCTCTCGATGATATCCTTGGGAAGGTTCCCGTTGGAGAGCACGATGAGCGCGCCCGTGTTGCTCTTGGAAAGGTTCTGCACCGCTTTGCCGATGCCGTTGACATATTCGTCCGCACGCTGGCTCGCCACCGTCTGCTTGACGGGAGAGGCGGAAGTACGGTGCTGCGCGCTCTTGCCGGCGTTCCAGATCCCGCGCTTGATCTCCACCGTGAACAGGATGAGGAAGAACAGGGACAGGATCAAAACGAAGAGGAAGAACCAAAGGACGCTCGTCTTCAAGGAGAACAGCGTGACCGCCCCCATGCAGAGCATGAGGAAGATATAGACGAAGATGAAGCGCTTCGCATTGTTTTCGTACAGCGTACGGATCACAAAGTAGATGACAAAGAAAAACAGGATGAGTTCGATGACCGTGATCCACTGGAAATCCAGCGCGACGGACTTGATCGAACTCCATATTTCTTGGATGGATCTCATGCGTCCCCTCCCTTGCCGAAAGAGTCTTTCTCCATTATTATAGCGGATTTTGTCAAAAAAAGCAAAGTGTTTTGCTTTTATTTTGCGCTATCCGCAAAATATTTTCGCGATTGCCGTAAAAAGTGCCCCCGATTGGGAATATCCCCCGCTCCGCGCGCCCGCAGAGAGCGCATAGAGCGCCTCGTAGAGCTCCCGCACCCGCTCCTTCCCGAGCCGCGCCGCCGCCTCGCGGTTTTTCTGCACCGCATACGGCTTGACGGAGAGCGTCTTCGCGATCTCCGCGTCGCTCCCGCGCATGGAAGAGATCTCATACAGGGTACGGTAGTGCCCCGTGAGCGCGGCGAGGACGGCATATTCGTCGAAGCCCTTCTCCATGAGATCGTGCAGGATTTCGCAGAACGCGTTGCCGTTTTTGCGGGAAGCCGCCTGCGTGAGCTCATAGATCTTGTATTCGGTATCCTTCGCGATCTGCTCCTCTATGATCTTTCTCGTCACTCTTCCCCCCTCTCCGAGCAGAAGGGCGAGCTTTTCGGTCTCGCGGGACATGCGCGCCGCGTCGCTGTTGCAGTACCGCACCATGAGGGAGAGCGCTTCCCCGTCCGCGGAAAGCCCCTTCCGCCGCATGAGCCCGAAGAGCCACCGTGCAAGCATCTCCTCGCTCTCGCGCGAACAGTCCACATAGACGATCCCCTTTTTGCGCTTGAGGTCGGCGCTTCCCGCCTTCTTGCCGCCGTTGACGATCACGAGCACGGTACTCGGACATGGGTCGTCCAAATACGGCCGAAGGAGCTCCGCTTCCCGCTCGGTGGGATAAAATTCACAGACGCGCACGAGCCGCTTTTCGTCTAAAAAGGGAAGGGTATTGAGATCCGCAATGAAGGAAGAAAGTCTGTCCCCCTTCAGTGTTTCGCCCTCGTAGCGGAGATCGTTGAGGGCGGGCTGGGAGATCGCGCACGCCTCGCGGATGCTTTTGAGCGCATGATCGCGGAAATACGCCTCCTCCCCCTCGATGAGATAGACGGGGGAAAGCCCCTCCGCAAGACTCTTTGCAAGCTGAACAAATTTCATAGTGCGACCATTATATCATAATCGAGATAATATTTCAAGGCTCCGTCCCCGATTTTCAGGGACAGATCGGCGCCGATCTCCTCTTCCCCGCCGAAATTCAGATCGGCCGTGAAGCCGCGCGCGAAGAGGGTCATGCGGCGGTCGGACTCGTAGCGGAAAGTGAGCTCGCCGACAGAGAAGCTCTCCCCGAAGAAGACGGGGATCATGTTCAGTCCCGTCGCAGTCTCATCTTTGAGATAGATCTTTTCCGCACCCGTGAATGCGGCGACATTGACTGCGGAGACGGCGTCGTCGGACAGAATGACGGCGGCGTCCACATGCGTCGTGCGGCGGGCGAGGAAATCATTGCAGTCCGAAAGAGAGGTCTCCCCGCCGAGCACGAGAACGGTCTCCTGCGGCGTCTCGATGAGCAGCATCGCGCTGTCCTCTTCCAGCACCCCGTCGATCACGACGCCCCCGAACACGCTGTTCTGCACGAATACGGAGAGCGTAAAGAGCAAAATGCAGGCACAGGCGAGGACGCCCCGCGCAGTTTTTGCAAGGCGGAAGCGCTCGCTCAAGAAGATCGTCGCAGTGAGCCACACGACGCCGCCCGCGCCCAGCGCGAATCCCGTGAGCACATAGCCGAAATCGGCAAAGGCGAACAGGAAGAGCAGGGCGGAGAACAGTCCCTTCGGGAACATCAGAAAGAAGGCGGCGGCGGGCGGGATGACGAGGGCGAAGAGGGCGCAGATGAGCAGCGTCAGAAAGGCCACGGGGAGCAGCGGCACGAGGATGAGATTGAGAAGAAGTCCCCACACCGAAAAGTATCCGAACGCGTCGAGAAGGATCGGGAAGGTAAAGAGCTGGACCGAAAGGCTCGCAGAGAGATACTGTGCGAAAAAGCGCGGCACATGGAGCTTTTTCAAGAGGCGGGAGAGGCTTCCCGAAAAGAGCGCCAGCCCGATACACGCCCCGAAGGAGAGGCGGAACCCCACCGAGAGCCACTGTGCGGGCAGAAGGACGAGCACGACCGTCCCCGCAAACGCCGTCGAGGACAGAAGGTCGTTCTTCCTGCCGAGGAAGGCGTTCACGCTCAGTGCGGCGCACATGAGAAGGGCGCGGACGGAAGAGACCGAAAACCCGCAGAGTGCGCAATAGGCGAGCGAAACGAAGAGGGCGGGCACAAAAGCATACTTTTTCATGGGACGGCAGAGAAAGAGGACGGCGCCGTAGAGAATGCCGATATGCAGCCCCGAAACGGCGAAGATATGTGCGATCCCGCCCGCGCGCACCGCCGTCATGAACCCCTCGTCCACCATGCGGGCATTGCCCGTGAGGAGCGCATAGGAGATATCCGCTTCCTCTCCGCCCATGTCCGTGCGGAGCATGTCGAAGAGCCGCCTGTTCAAAGCGAGAAAGGGATGAAACCCGCGCTCTTGTTGCGTAAATTCCGCCGCCGTCGCGCTGTAACGGAGATCGTTGACGAAAAAGTAGGAGTCTCCCGACCCGTGCGGAAGGGGATTCCGCTTGATATTTGCGGAAAAAGCGATCCTGTCCCCCGGGCGGATCTGTTCGGAGGAGAGGGACACCGTCATCTTCCCCGATACGGAAAGGCCGTCGAACGTGAGATCGTTCATCTCGGCCGAAGTATACCCGTTTTCCACGCAGACCGAGACGACCGTCCCCTCCACCCCGTATTCTCCCTCGGGCATGCCCGAAAGATAGCGCTCGGTGTAGAGGTGCAGCCCGCCCGCACTCAATCCCGCAAAAAT
>CANPYD010000008.1 GCA_947587775.1 uncultured Clostridia bacterium | reverse complement strand
TAGTAGAGATACCACAAAAGTCCGCGGTTTTCGACGAGGTCGTATGTGTGCGCTTCGTCGGTATACGTTCCCCAAAGCACCTTTTCCGCGCCGGGGATATTGATGAGAAACATGCCGAACGCGATCGGAAGCAGGAGCATGGGCTCGAACTTCTTGACGATCGCGAGGAACATGAGCACAAAGGAAATGGCGAGCATGACGTAATTCTGCCATGTTCCCTGTGAAAGTCCCATGGATTCCCACAGATCGGAAAAGATCTTTCCGATATCGAGAGCAAGTAGATTCTGCATGACCTTCTCCGCTTATCCGATGAGCGCAAGAAGCGCGTCGGACTCGACGTTCGCCCCCTTCTGTACGTTGAATGTGACCACGCCGTCGCAGGGCGAAGTGATGTCGTTGTCCATCTTCATCGCCTCAAGCACGAGAATGGGCTGATCTTTTTTGACGGAAGCCCCGTTTTCTACCAAAAGATTTTTGATCATTCCGGGGAAGGGAGAAAGCACCTTCGTCCCCTTTCCTCCCGCCGCGGGCAAGGGTGCGGGCGAAGGAGCGGGCGCAGACGCCGTCAGGGGCACTGCCTTGGGCGCACTTGTCCCGCCGACCTCTTCCACGCCGACGTCATATTGTTTTCCGTTGACCGTGATGATAAAATTACGCATAGTTCAGACTCCTTATAAATGGGAAAATTCATATCTTCTTGATGCGGCGGACAATAAAATCGCACTTGACGTCTTCCGTTTGATAAAACGCCATGAGCGCCGCCGTGATCGCCGCCACCGTCTCGGGGGAGATCTCGTCGGGATCGGAGAACGGATGCGGGGTACTCTCCCGCACGTCCGGGATCTTCGCATTCTTGGGCGCTTTCTTCGAAGATACCTTCTTCATCACGAGCCCGAGAAGGGTAAAGATCGCCACAAGGATCACGATCCCCACGATGACGAACACATAGCCGAATACGGAATAAAACGCGCCTTCGCCCAGATCCACCTTGAAAAAGCTGTCCAAAAGGTTCATGGCGTTACCTCGCAAGCGTCTGGAGAGACGCGATCAGGTACTGTTTCAAAAATTGCGGTTCAATGATATTGTCGAGATATCCCCCCTCTGCGGCGCGGAAAGGATCGGCGATCTCTTCGGCATATTTTTGGGAAGCGCCCTTTTCGCCGAACTCGATCTGCGCGCCCGTTTCGCTCTCGAAGAGAGAGATCTGTGCCGTCGCGAGGGCGTACGTATAGTCGAATCCGACGGACTTTGCGGCAAAGAGGCTATATCCGAGCCCCACCGCTTTCCCCGTGACAACGGCGATTTTTGCCGTATCGATGGCGTCGAGCATGGAGAGATACTCCGCAATCTCTTTGAGAACAGCGCTGTCGTTCACGGCAAGCGTACTTTCCACGCCGACGCAATCGACAAACGTCACGAAAGGAAGCCCATAGCAGCAGGCGAACTCCGCAAAGTTTCTGATCTTTTTTACATTCTGCGCGTTGAGGGCGACATGATCGAACAAGACCGCCGCGACGGCGATCCCGCCGATGCGCCCGAGCACCGTTTTGACCTCGGGGCAGGAATTTGCGCCCAGCTCCACGCTCTCCTCAAAGAGCGCCTTGACCGCAGCTGCGTCCGCCGACCCGTTGAGCGCGGGGATCGTCTCGTTGAGTTCCGCATCCGTGACGGGGAGATTGACATAATCGCAGATCTGCAGAATCTTAGAGGAGGCTTCCCGCATGTCGGAGACTTCGATCGCGGGCAAAACCGCATTTTTGAGGGCGGAATATCCCCCCACCTCGGCCGCTTTCAAATTCTGATTCTCCCTCGCGGAGAGAACGAGCGGCGAAGAGAGACACAGCGCGCTCCCCTTCGGGAACAGCACGCAGTCGCACACGCTCGCCAGCGCCGCGGAGGAGCCGTACACATCGCCGAGAAGGACGGCAAACTGCAAAACGCTCCCTTTGAGCCCCGTCGCCTTCAACAGCAAGGTAGAGATCCCCTCGAGCACATTCACCCCTTCCCCGACGCGCACGCCGTGGGATTCGAGCAGATAGACGACGGGCGTCCCGTTCTTTTCGGCGGCGGAGAGCGTCTTTGCGATCTTTTCGCAATTTCCCTTGGAGAGTCCGCCATACGAGACCGCAAAATTTTGGGCGACAATATAAAAAGGATACCCGCCGATCGTGGCAAACCCGGTCACCACGCCCTCGCCGAACGCATCCTCCCCGTCTGCGCCCTTCGAAAAGCTGAACGCGGACAGCTCCACAAAGCTGTCTTCGTCGCAGAGCGCGGCGATTTCGGCGCGGACGTCCCGTCCCGCCTCTTTTACCGCCTCTTTCCGACTGCGCAATAAAGAAATTTTATCCATTCATAACCTCTTCATGAAGAAAAAATCCCAATTTTTACCGCATACCATTATACAAGATATGCGCCCGAAAAGCAAGCGTACACACAAGATTTTCCAAAAAATTCCATAACGAAAAAAATAACCCGCCGACACTTGTCGGCAGGCGCAGGATCTTTCGAAAAGAAGATGTTATTTTGTTTCATAAGTCCAGCCGTGAGTGATCACACCGGGGTCGCCTTCTTGCGCAACGGGAAACAGAGAAACGATCATAAGCAATACCGATAATTTCTTCATGAGTTCACCTCCCGATCTATCGGTTTACTATTTTCCATGCCGAACCGATTATACCTTAAAAACGTTTCGGAAAACCCTTTTGTGACAGTTTTCAAAAAAAGAAAGCAAATCAATGATTTGCCCCCTCTATTCGGATATTTCAGTTTTCGAATTTGTACCGGCAACCACCCTTACGGGGGCTTTGTGTGCATTATTTGGGAAATGCGGCACGCGGTTTGAGACTATTTTTCGCCTTTCTCGCCTTTTTCCCCTTTCTCCTCTGCGCCGGGCTCCTTTTCGACGCCTTTCGAGACGATCGCACCGTCCGGCCCCACGACTTCGAGGGTAAAATCTCCCTTCTTTTTCTTCTCCTCGACGCGGGTCTCCCGATGAAATTTCTTCTCAAACCAGCCGAGGATAGCGTCCGATTTGCGGTACAGGAACACAAAGAGCACGATCACGAGAACAAACAGGATTCCCCAGATCAGGAGTCCCCACCACGTATCGAAGGGAATGAGCGTGATGGAATAGCTGGTCGTAAAGATCGCAAGCACCCGTGAAATCAGAATGACGGCGAGGAAAAACCAGACGGACATCGACGAAAACCCCGCGACAAAGCAGAGGATGTCATCGGGGAACACGGGAAGCAAAAACATCGCCGTCAAGAGAAGTTTATCCTTCCCCTTGATTTTTTTGAGCCATTTCTCGAGGGTGTCTTGCCCCACCATCCACGCGACGACGCGGACACCTGCATATCTTCCGATGAGAAACGCAACGAGCGAACCGACGACGATCCCCGCCAAGCTGTAAAGGCTCCCCTTGAGCGGCCCGAACAGCGCCGTTCCCGCGACGACCGTCACCGTGCTCGGGATGGGCAAAATCACAACCTGCAAAAATTGCAAAGAGATGAAGAGCGCGGTCATCCAGCTGCCCGCACGTTCGATATATGAGGCAAAACTGCCTTCGTCCCGCATGATCTCGAGAAAACCCGTCTCGAGAAGAATATACAAGCCGATGAGAAGAAAATCAAACAGGACATAAGCGGTGATACAGCACTTATAGACAACCTGTTTTTTCAAGAAATAAAAGATAAGATCGACGGAAAGGAGCGCGATGTTGACGAGGGTCGACAATACTGCAACCGTCCAGAACAGCCACGGCGCCCAATCGGTAAAGAAGCGAAGAGACAAAACCAAAAAAATCTCGAAGAGCACCGCCGCAAGCAGGATCCCGATTATATGCAAAATTCTCATCGCCGAAAGGAATTCCTCCCCTTTGCCTTTTACGCCTTCCATACTATATATAGTATATCTCCGGAACGCGTCTTTTATAAGTAAAAACTATGCCTGAGGCACGGCGGCACGCGCAAGGGCGTCGCATCTGTTGTTGAGCTCGTCGTCCGCATGCCCCTTGACTTTATGAAAAAAAACTTGATGCGTGCGGGTGAGCGCCAGAAGCTCCCGCCAGAGATCGTCGTTCAGAACGGGTTTTCTGTCCGCCTTTTTCCAACCGCTCTTTTCCCACGCGACGACCCAGCCTTGGAGAAACGCATTCACAATATACGCGGAATCCGAAAAGATCTCCACCTCGCAGGGATATTTCAGCCTTTTGAGCCCCTCGATCACGGCTGTCAGCTCCATACGGTTATTCGTCGTTTCCGCGTCGCCGCCGGAGAGTTCCGCCCTGTGCTCCCCATAGAGCAGCACGGCGCCCCATCCGCCCGCACCGGGATTTCCAGAACACGCACCGTCTGTGTATAGCGTCACCTTTTTCATAAAAGTATTGTAAATCATTTTTAGCAAGAAGTCAAGGAGAAATTTCTTCTCAGAATTTTTTTCGCGTATTTGACTTTTGCGAAAAAAAGTGATAACATAAAAGAACAATCGAATAAAGCTTAACGACACATGTGGCGCATTTGCGCGTAAATCTGATTACGGTACAAAGCGTTCACAGGCGTCGTTTTTTTATTAGGAGCGGCACTGCGTTTTGTATGTGCCGTTTTGCTTTTCGGAGGAATTTATGGAAAACAACGACTATTTAGGCAAAGAAAAAATCGGCAAGCTCCTTGTGAAGTTTGCCGTCCCCTGCATCCTCTCCCTCATTATCTCCTGTCTTTACAACATTGTAGACCAGATCTTCGTGGGAAACAGCAAAGTCGGGTATCTTGGCAATGCCGCAACGGGCGTCATCTTTCCGATCACCGTCGTCGGCTGGGGGCTCTCCCTGTTCTTCGGCGACGGCGCAGCGGCTTGGATGTCCGTTTCATTGGGAGAAGGAAAGAGCGAAAAACTGCACCGCGGGGTCGGAAACGCCGTGCTCGCCTCTTTCCTTTCGGGATGTATCGTCATTCTGATCGCTTACCTTTGGGGAAACGACCTGTTGATGCTCTTGGGCGGAACGGAAGCAAACATTTCGCTCGCACATGACTACGGCGTGATCATCTATGCCATGATGCCGCTCGCACTCGCGCAAAACTGCCTTGCTGCGATCATACGCGCTGACGGCGCCCCGGGATATGCGATGATCGCGATGAGCGTCGGCGCCGTTTTGAACATCGTCGGCGACCCGATCGCCATCTATGCACTCGACCTCGGGATCCGCGGGGCGGCTTATGCTACGATCATCGGGCAGTTCGCGAGCTTTGTCATCTGCGCCTGTTATCTGTTCCGCAGTAAAACTTTCAAGATCCGTTTGAATAGTTTTATCCCCGATTTTTCGATCCTTCCCAAAATCATGGCGTTGGGGATGTCGAGCTTTATGACGCAGCTCTGCATCGTTGCGACGACGATCGTAAACAACCTCATGCTGGTGCGGTACGGCGCCCAAAGCGAATTCGGCGCGGATATCCCGCTGGCAGCGTTCGTCGTCATCATGAAACTGTTCCAAATCGTTCTCAACATCGCATTCGGGATCTCCGCCGGTGCACAACCGATCGTAGGATACAATTACGGCGCAAAGCAGTACGGCAGAGTAAAAAAACTCCTGAAACTGATCTTGCTTTGGACAGCGGGGATCTGTCTGCTCTTTACGGTGTTTTTTGAAGCGATCCCGGGCATTTTTATCGCCATGTTCGGAGCAGGCGGCGGCGCCGAAGGGCTGAATGCGGAACTCTATACGGAATTTGCGGTTCCGTTCCTGAGGATCTATCTCATGCTTATCGTTTTCACATGCCTCCAAAAGGTATGCGCAATCTTTGTGCAATCGATCGGTCTTGCAAAGGTTGCGGTTCCGCTCTCCTTTTTGAGAGATATACTGTTGATCGTCTGCGTATTTACGATTCCTCTCGGACTCGGTGTCATGGGCGTTGCATGGGCAGCTCCCATTGCAGATGCAATTGCGGCTTTTGTGACATTTCCCATTATGATCTGCATTTGGAAAAAACTCTGCAAAGCAGAAGAATCCGCTCCCCCTACCCCTACGCTTTCGGAAGAAGAATAAGAGTTGAACTATTGATACAAACGGCGGGGTATTCCCCGCCGTTTGCTTGATTTTGATATAGTTTCCTCTTTCTTTATGGTTGGACGATATTGAGACATCCCCTTTTCCTGCAAAATCCCGCCGATCCTTATCGCTACCGCTGTGCTTAATTTCATGATTTCTCCAAAAATAGGGTTATTTTTACGACACTATTCTATCAAAGCCAATATTTTCCATTACGGCGCAATTCTGACCTTATCCCTTTGTGGATCGTGAAATAATTAGGACGCAATTATATTCCTATCGACAGAAATTGAACGCGGGCGGGGAGGAATAAGGAGCCCGCTTCCCCCGTCATAAGTTACGTTTTCGCACGATTTCACTTGACAAAAAAATTCCTTTAGTGTTATACTGAATATGCCAAACAGTTAATCTAAGCCACCCGCACAGATGTACGGGTACCTTTCATTTGCCATGAAATTAAATTCATCCTCTTTTGAATATCGGTAAAAATGCAAAATCCGATCATAGAGGGTGGATTCCACGGCTTATGATTACTGTTTGGCGACAACGGAGTTTGCGTTTTTCATGCGCTGACTTCGGTTGGCGCAGTTTTTTTATATTTGGGAGGAAATGCAATGCGGAAAAACCTTCCTCCCTTTCATTGTCCTACACGTCTTTCATATTTTTTTGCACATCGGCGAAGCCACTTTTGAACCACGCGACAGGAGTCTGTCCCCCGTCATAAGTTACGTTTTCGCACGATTTCACTTGACAAAAAAATTCCTTTTGTGCTATACTGAATATGCTCAACAAAAATCTAAGCTACCCGCACAGGCGTACGGGCATCTTTCATTTGCCATGAAATTAAATTCATCCTCTTTTGAATATCGGTAAAAATGCAAAATCCGATCATAGAGGGTGGATTCCACGGCTTATGATTTTTGTTGAGCGACAACGGAGTTTGCGTTTTTCATGCGCTGACTTCGGTTGGCGCAGTTTTTTTATATTTGGGAGGAAATACAATGCGGGAAAAACTTTCCGAAGAAGAATTGATAAAACCCCGACGCATAGTGCTCACGTTCCGCGCCATAGATTTTAATTCGATCATGAATGCCTATGCGATTGAAAACGTAGTTTTCGGTGAACTGAAACCGGGCGATAAGATCCCGTTTGAACAGTTTGTCGAGGTCTTGGATCTGAAAAATTTGCAGCCCTATTCTGTAAGGGACTGTATCGAAGGCGTAGCCATTACCAAAGAAGAGACGGTTGCAGAAAAAGATATGGACTTTTTCTACCATGAATGCTTTATCTTCCACATGAATTATCTTTTCGACAGTGCGCCGTACAGCAAACGAAAAGACGATGACGAAAACGGTCTGCGTCCGTTTGCCAAGGAAGGGTTAAACGCTTATATCATGCGTTTATATCCGATGTTCAAAAGCATCCTTCAAACGAAAGCGGAGCATGACTTTTTCACGCTTGTTTCCCCCTTTCCCAATCGCTCCGAACAGACGAGTTGCTATGAAAAGATCGCAAAGCTTTTGACTGCAATCATAACGCGGGGACTGCGGCAAGGAGCCTGCATTGACCGCTATGTCAAAGACATTAGATATATGCCGTACTTTGTTAAAAAAATCATAAAAGTAATAAACGATCGCTACCTGCTTGCAAACAGCGACCCGGAAACTCTCGATTTTCAGCTTGCAGTTCTTTCGGCGATCCAATTCATGAACGCCGAGCACACACAGCTCTTTGAGTATAAAGCAAAAAAATGGGCGGGAATTGATTAAAATACCCACTGTAACCAAAAACCCGCCGTAAAACGGCGGGTTTTTTGGCAGGGGAGACGCTACTTTGTCCCGCAAAACCGCTTCGCGCTTTTGCGGGAGCCCTTTTCTTTCGATTCGCGCCTGACCCAACCAAAAACCCGCCGTAAAACGGCGGGTTTTTTGGCAGGGGAGACGCGACTCGAACACGCAACAGACGGTTTTGGAGACCGTTGCTCTACCATTGAACTACTCCCCTACGCGTTTCTTATTATACACGATTCCCGCGACACCGTCAAGAAATTTTGAGACAAAAAAACAAAAATTTCGGAAAAAGCCTCTAAGCGGAAAGTTCGACGAACCAGATCTCCTTCTGCGGCTCAAAGTAAAGAAGTTTCTCCCGCTCCCCGATCAGGCACTTGTACCGCACGGGAAGAAGCGGATCGAGCCGCGAAGAAGCATGCGACACGAGCGTCACACGGTCTATTTTATACTTTCTTCCGTCCGACCAGACGATTTCGAGCGGGATCATACCGCCGCTTCTGGAAAAGCGCGCCGTGACCTCTACATATACCCTCCGATACTCCATAAAACCAATTTGTGCAATCAAAAAAGCGGCGATTCGCCGCTTTTTTATATATTATGTCACACATAGTACTATGAAAACATCGAAAAATCAAGATTCATATCCATTTGGATTCTTTTTTTGCCAGTTCCACTGATCTATACACATTTTCTCAAGATCGTATTCCGCACGCCAGCCGAGCTCGCGCTCCGCCTTCTCTGCGGAAGCATAACATGCCGCGATGTCTCCCGCGCGCCTCGGCTTGATCGCATAGGGAAGCTGTTTTCCGCATGCTTTGGAGAAAGCGTTAATCATTTCAAGAACACTGTAACCGTTTCCCGTGCCGAGATTATAGATATACACCCCTTCCTTCGTCAACTTTTCGATCGCAGCGACATGCCCTCTTGCGAGATCGACGACGTGGATGTAATCGCGGACGCCCGTGCCGTCAGGCGTCGGATAGTCGTTGCCGAATACGCCGATCTCTTTCAATTTCCCGCTTGCGACCTGTGCAACGTAAGGCATCAGGTTGTTAGGGATCCCCTTCGGATCTTCCCCGATGAGCCCGCTCTCATGCGCGCCCACGGGATTAAAATACCGTAGAAGCGCCACCGTCCACCCGTTGTCGGATACGTAAAGGTCCTTCAAAATGTTCTCCTGCATGACCTTTGTCGCTCCGTAAGGGTTGGTTGTGGGATTCATCTTGCTCGTTTCGAGAAGAGGAAGCTCCGCGGGATCGCCGTACACGGTCGCAGAAGAGGAAAAGACGATCTTCTTCACGCTGAACTTTTGCATCGTTTCCACGAGCACAAGCGTCGAAATAAGGTTATTATCGTAATATTCGACGGGTTTTTGCACGCTCTCACCGACGGCTTTGAGCCCCGCAAAATGAATGACCCATTCGATCTCATGCGCCGTAAAAATGAGCTCGAGCGCAGCGCGGTCCCGCACGTCGTTCTCATAAAAATACACCCTTTTCCCGGTGATCTGTTCGACACGGCGGATCGCCTCTTCGCTCGCATTGCTCAAATTATCTACAACTACAACATCATATCCGGCATTCAGGAGTTCCACGACCGTATGAGAGCCGATATATCCTGCGCCGCCCGTTACCAAAACCATTTTCTTCCCTCAAATATTGATATTGCCCTTTGCCCCGAGCAGATTTTTGTGCCTGTCGAGAATGGGCTGGATTTCCCTGATGATAAATTCTTCCGTCTGGCGAGGCGCCCTGCCGACAAATTTCTTTGCATCGACGATCGTATCGAGCCTATCTTTCACGGCTGCGAACAGTTCGTCCTCTTTGATGCGGTCGAGCAAGTCGTTTTCGGCGCCCTCCGTCTTGACGCGCTGCCCCGCTTCTGCAGAGAGAACACGGAGCCTCTCGTGAAGTTCCTGCCTGTTTCCGCCCGCCTTCACGCACTCCATCATGATATTTTCCGTCGCCATAAACGGAAGTTCCGCGGCGACATGTTTTTCGATCGTTTTTTCGTATACGACGAGGTTTTCCGCGACATTCAGATAGAGATTCAACACGGAATCCACCGTCAAAAATGCCTGTGCAATGACGATGCGGCGGTTTGCGGAGTCGTCGAGAGTACGCTCGAACCACTGCGTCGAGGCGGTGACCGCGGCATTGGCGGGAAGGGAGATCATGTATCGGCATAGCGCCCCCATCCTCTCGCAGCGCATGGGATTCCGCTTATATGCCATTGCGGAAGAACCGACCTGCGCGTCCTCAAAGGGCTCCTCGATCTCCTTCATCCCCTGCAACAAGCGGATGTCATTACTGAATTTATAGGCACTTTGGGCGATCTGCGAGAGCACACTGAGAACATTATAATCAAATTTTCTCGGGTAAGTCTGCCCCGTGACGCCGTAGACCCGTTCAAAACCGAGTTTTGCACAGACGCGCTTTTCGAGTTCCTTGACCTTCCAATCATCCCCGTCGAAAAGTTCCAAAAAACTTGCCTGCGTGCCCGTCGTCCCCTTTACGCCGCGGAGACGGAAACGGGAATAGAGAGAAATGAGATTTTCGTAATCGAGCATCAGATCCTGCAGCCACAGCGTTGCGCGCTTCCCGACTGTCGTGAGCTGTGCCGGCTGAAGATGCGTAAAGCCGAGCGTGGGAAGATCCTTATAGCGGAGCGCAAAATTTTTGAGCAGATCCATGACATTGACAAGTTTTCGGAGAAGAATGTCCAGCCCGTCACGCATGATCATAAGCTCGGCGTTGCAGTCGACAAAGCAGCTCGTGGCGCCGAGATGAATGATCCCGGCGGCGGAAGGAACGGCGTCGCCGTACGCCTTCACATGCGCCATCACGTCATGACGGATCTCCCGCTCATATTCGTCCGCCTTATCGTAATCGACATCGTCGGCGTGCTCCTTGAGCGCGTCGATCTGCGACTGGGAAATGGGAAGCCCGAGCTCTCTCTCCCCTTCGGCAAGCGCGATCCACAGCTTTCTCCAAAGACGGAACCGCTTTTCATCGCCGAAGTTTTCGAGCATCTCCTTGCTTGCATATCTTGTGTTTAACGGGTTTTCGTATAGTATTCTGTCTGACATAGTACTCTGCTCCCGTGCATTTTTATGCTTTTATTGGGTCGGGATAGGCGACAGAGAAGGTCTCCGCCGTCACTTTCTTGATCTTTTGCTCTTGGATCGGCCTGTCGCGGTAATCCGTACGGACGGTCGCGATGGCGTCTACGGTTTCCATCCCTTCGATCACTTTGCCGAACGCGGCGTACTGCCCGTCGAGGTAGAAGGCGTCCGCGTGCATGACAAAAAATTGCGAACCTGCAGAATCGGGATCCTGTGCGCGCGCCATAGAGAGCACGCCGCGCTCATGCCGCAGAGGATTATCAAATCCGTTCGCACGGAACTCCCCTTTGATATGATAGCCGGGGCCGCCTGTGCCGAGTCCCAAGGGATCGCCGCCCTGGATCATAAATCCCTCAATGACGCGGTGAAAGATTATGCCGTTAAAAAAGCCCTTACCGACAAGAGAAAGGAAGTTGTTGACGGTATTGGGCGCATATTCGGGGAAAAGTTCGGCTTTGAAGGTTTTCCCGTTCTCCATTTCAAATGTTACGATCGGATGTTTTGACATAATTACTCCTTTTTGTTTCGCAAATTTCTTTATGATTGGACTGCCCTGCGGGCGGCATATCAATGTCAAAGAAATTTGCGAGGGGTTAAGATTTTTACCTTGTAATACAATTCGGCCGCCCCTGTTCTGTTTCACAAAACATGAAGCCGAAGGGGTTCGGCAAATTGAGTCGCCCACGGCGGAAGTGAATTCCGCCTAAGGCACACTTTTTTTTATTTTCGCTCGATTTCTTTGCTACGCAAATAAATACGAGCGAGGGGTTAAGATTTCTGCCTTGTAATTGCAATTCGGCCACCCACTTTCTGCTAAGGGGCATGATTCTGATTACGTCATGCTGAGCGAAGTCGAAGCATCACCTTATTATACTGCGGTGACCCTTCTACACGCCGCAAAGGCAGCGGCGGCTTAGGGCGACGAGGAGGGAATGACACCCCCTCAGTCACCTGCGGTGACAGCTCCCCCTCAAGGGGGCGCCAAGAGAAGCGGAGCAGAATCTCGCGGGGGTACCCCTCAAAGGGGCGCCAAGGCTATGGATCTTTCTTATGAAACCGGGTCGTCCGAATATTTCTCGATGCGCGTGCCGGCTTCCTCAAAGAGCTGCATGGAAAAGTCATCCGGATAGCCCTCTTTATACACAACGCGCCTGATCCCCGCGTTGATGATCATCTTCGCACAGATGACGCAGGGCTGGTGTGTGCAGTAAAGCGTCGCTCCCTGAATATTGATGCCGTATTTTGCCGCCTGAATGATGGCGTTTTGCTCGGCATGCGCCGCGAAACACAGCTCCTGGTGCGTTCCGCTCTCGATATTCATCTTTTCGCGCAGGCATTCGCCCTTTTCGACGCAGGAGCGGATCCCTGCGGGCGCGCCGTTATATCCCGTCGTCATGACGCATTTGTCCCGCACGATGACGGCGCCGACTTTACGGCGGAAACAGCTCGCCCAAGTCCCCACCTGTTCGGTGAGCTCCATGAACCGTTTATCCCATTTATCCATAGCGGTATTATATCACCTTTTTCGTACGCTGTCAACGAAAAAAAAGATTGGTTTTTTTTGCCGCGGCTGTTTGACAACGGCAGTGATGTGTTTATAATAGAAGGGAAAATAAGACGCCCCGTGAGGCGGATCAATAGGAGGTTTTTATGAACATCAAACCCTTGTTCGACAAGGTGGTCGTGGAAGCGGTCTCTGTCGAAGAAAAAACAAAAAGCGGATTTATCCTTCCCTCTTCCGCACAGGAAAAGCCGCAGACGTGCGTCGTCGTTGCAGTCGGTCCCGGCGGAGTCGTCGACGGAAAAGAGACCGTGATGCAAGTCAAAGTCGGCGATAAAGTTCTCTGCTCCAAATATGCAGGCTCGGACTTCAAAGTTGACGGGAAAGAGTTTACCATCATCAAGCAAAGCGATATCCTGGCGATCGTTGAATGATCGTTTGTGCGGAAAAAACATCGCCGAAATCTCAAAAAAATCATCTAAGGAGTGAAACATAGTATCATGGCAAAGCAAATCAAATACGGGGAAGACGCCAGAAAGGCCTTGGAGACGGGCGTCAACATCCTCGCCGACACTGTTAAAATTACCCTCGGCCCCAAGGGGCGCAATGTCGTGCTCGACAAAAAGTTCGGCGCACCGCTCATCACGAACGACGGCGTGACGATCGCAAAAGAGATCGAACTGCCCGATCCCTTCGAAAACATGGGCGCACAGCTCGTGAAGGAAGTTTCCACAAAGACGAACGACGTCGCGGGCGACGGCACGACGACGGCAGTTCTTCTGGCGCAGGCGATCATCCGTGAAGGGCTGAAAAACCTTGCCGCGGGCGCAAATCCCATCATCCTGAAGAAAGGGATTGATAAGGCGGTGGATGTCGCGGTCGCACATCTCAAGGAGATCTCCAAGCAGGTCGAAGGGAAAAAGGCGATCTCGCAGGTTGCATCCATTTCCGCGGGAGACGAAACGGTCGGCGAACTCATCGCGAAGGCGATGGAGATCGTCGGAACGGATGGCGTGATCACCGTCGAAGAAGGCAAATCCATGACGACGGAGCTGACGACCGTGGAAGGCATGCAGTTCGACCGCGGCTACGCTTCCGCCTATATGGTCACGAATACCGAAAAAATGGAAGCCGTTCTCGACAACCCCTACATCCTCATTACGGACAAGAAGATCTCCAATTTGCAGGAGATCCTCCCCATCGTCGAACCTCTCGCGCAGCAGGGCGCACGCCTCCTCGTTATCGCGGAGGACGTCGAGGGAGACGCGCTTGCCGCGCTCATCGTCAACAAGCTCAAGGGCATCTTCAACTGCGTTGCCGTAAAAGCTCCCGGCTTCGGCGACAGAAGAAAGGCAATGCTTGAGGATATCGCTGTTCTTACGGGTGGTACCGTCGTCACCTCCGATCTCGGGTATGAACTCCACGACGTCACCCTCGATATGCTCGGCAGAGCGGCGCAGGTCAAGGTCGATAAGGACAATACGACGATCATTGACGGGGCGGGCAATAAGGACGCCATCAAGGACCGCGTCGCATCCATCAAAGCGCAGATCGAGGTCACAACGTCCGATTATGACAAGGAAAAATTGCAGGAACGCCTTGCGAAGCTCGCGGGCGGCGTTGCGGTCATCAATGTCGGCGCGGCGACGGAAGTCGAGATGAAGGAGAAAAAACTCCGCATCGACGACGCACTCGCAGCGACCCGCGCGGCAGTCGAAGAAGGCTATGTCCCCGGCGGCGGTTCTGCACTTCTCGGCTGCATCCCCGCGATCAAGAGCCTTGTCGCCAAGCTGGAAGGCGATGAAAAGACGGGCGCAAGCATCATTTTGAAGGCATGCGAGGAGCCTGTCCGCCAGATCGCAAAGAATGCAGGCGTAGACGGTTCGGTCGTCGTCGATAAGATCCTGACAAAGAAGTCGGCAAATTACGGTTTCGACGCGCTCAAAAATGTCTATACCGATATGGTGGAATCCGGGATCATCGACCCCACAAAAGTCACGCGTTCCGTCTTGCAGAATGCGGCGTCCGTCGCATCGACGCTCCTTACCACGGAATCCGTTGTCACGGATATTCCCACCCCTCCCGCTTCCCCCGCACCGGCAGGCGGAATGGACGGAATGTATTAAGGGAAAAACAGACTGAATATCTGAAAAGAACGGCGGGAAAATTCCCGCCGTTCTTTTCAGACAAAAACGCTTCGTTTTTTGCGAAGCGTTTCGGATTGATTTTATTTCTTATTTTTTTTGCCCATGAGCATTCTGACAAGGGGCGGGATCTTTTTTCCGCCGTGCTCGTCTTCGGACTCCTCCGTGAATGCGGGCTGTACTCTCTCACGGACGGGCGCTTCTGCCATGATGGGCGATTCTTCCGCCATAGGGGCAGGCGCAGAATAAATGGGCGCGGGTGCGGCTTCGCGGACGGGCGGCTTCGCGGGTTCCGGCTCTCTGTATGCGGTATACGAGGGACTTGCGATCGGTTCCTCCTTCCTGAGCGCCGCATCGGCAAACGCTCCCTGCACATCCTCTTTGCACTGGAATCCCGTCGCAATGACGGTGACTTCCACCTCGTCCTGCATATTTTCGTCGATGCAGGTACCGAAAATGATGTTTGCGGAATAATCCACAACGCTCTGCACGAGCGTGGCAGCCGTCTGCGTTTCGTCGAGCGTGAGGTCGTTCCCGCCCGTGATGTTGATGAGCACGCCCGTGGCGCCTTCGATCGTCGTATTGAGGAGCGGCGAATTGACGGCGAGACGGACGGCGGTCACGATACGGTTCTCCCCTTTCGCAACGCCGACGCCCATATGGGCGAGCCCTTTATCTTTGAGGATCGTCCTGACGTCCGCAAAGTCAAGATTGATGAGCGAAGGCGTCACAATGACGTCCGCAATGCCGCGGATGCCCTGTTTGAGAACGTCGTCCGCAACGCGGAGCGCATCGGGGAACGAGGCGTTCTTGGGAACGATCTCCAAAATTTTATCATTGGGAATGATGATGATGGTATCGACGTGCTTTTTCAGCTCTTCGATGCCCTTTTTCGCGTTGTCCATCCTGTGTTTTCCCTCAAAGGAAAACGGCTCGGTGACGACGGCAACCGTAAGGATCCGCTTGTCCCGTGCGAGCTTGGCAATGACGGGCGCCGCGCCGGTACCGGTGCCGCCCCCCATTCCGGCGGTGATAAAGAGAAGGTCGGTATCCTCGATCGCGGCAAGGAGCGCGTCCTTGTCGCCCTCTGCGGCGGCACGGCCGATCTCCGGCTCCGCACCTGCACCGAGCCCTTTCGTCTGCTTCGCCCCGATCTGGATGCGCGTGGGTGCCTTGCTGCACGCAAGGATCTGCGCGTCCGTATTGACGGCAATATATTCCGCACTCATGATCTCCGCCTCGATCATGCGGTTGACGGCATTGTTTCCCGCGCCGCCGACGCCGATGACCTTGATCTTTGCACGGCCGTTGACTCTCGGCATGTTCTCTTCTCCGCCGTTTGAAGCGTTCATATTGAAATCAAACATAATTTAACCTCCGAATAAATGATTGAAAAATCCGCGGCCGTCTCTGTCCGCGCAAGCCAGATCAGTGAGTGCGATATAAGAACTCATGGACGGATCGTCATAATAGGGCAGATCGGGCGCGAGGTATTCGCAGACGCGGTTCACACGCTTGCTGACGTGTTCGAGCGCACCGCGGATATCGCAAATCCCCTCTCCCGTTATGTAGAGCGGCTTATAATCGAGCTCTTTTGCCGTAAGTTCCTCCAAAAAACCGCTTGCGACTTCGCAAATGGCGTCGAGCCCTTCCTTGACGGCTTCGACGAGAAGATCGGGATCGATCTCGTAGCAGGCATTGCGGAAACAGAACTCCGTCTTTTCCCCGCTCGATCGGGCGTAAAGGTTCGTCCTCGACAGAAGCGCAAGCGCCGCATCGTAGGGAAGATCGAATTTTTCCAGCAGATTTGCGGTGATCTGCGCTCTTCCGACGGGATAAGTGCTCTGCGCGAGCACGCCGCTGCCCTGCAAGATCATGATCGTGGAAGAAAGATCCCCCACATCGAGGAGCAACGCATATTCATCCCGCGTCTCGGAAGGGATGAGATAGCGCGCCATTGCAAGCTGGGTCGGAAGAAAACGCAGGGAGATCTTCATCTCTCCGAAGATCTTTTCCATGACCTGCGCAAAGTACTCCGTGCAATAGAAATAAGACAGGATCCCCGAAAGAGAAGTGGACGCCAGCCCGACGGGATCGACGACCCTGCGGTTGTCTGCCGTGATATAGATCGCACAGCTCGCGCGCATGAACCGATAGCCCTTTCTGTCCTCTTTGCCGCTGTCGAAAAGGGAAGCGATGTCGCGGTCGGAAATCTTGCGTTTTTTGGGAAAACTGATCTCTTTTTCTTTGAGATCGACATCCGTAAATTCCCCCGGGACGCCGACACAGAGGTCGCGGATCCTCTCGCCGCAGACTTTCTCTGCCGCAGAGATCGCACGCACGCAAACTTCGGCGAGCTCCTTCTCATCGAAGAAGGTTCCCGCATTGTAGCCGCTGTAATCCTCCGTCTTGATCGTCTTGAAGACAAATGTATTATTGACCCCTCTCTCGCCGACGACGACGTTCAATTGCGAGGAGCGCACATCGAGTATCGCTACGCTTTTGCGACCCATACCATGTCCCTTTTTCCGCAGTTGAATTTACGCTTTGATTATATCACATCGCGGGCATGGTGTCAAGAAAAAGCGTGAAATTTTCGAAAAATGCCATAGAAAAAAGCGTCCGAAGGGGACGCTTTCAGAGTTGCGTTGTCAGACGCGTGAAAAGTCATAATTGACAGCTATGTTTTCTCCCGAACAGACCGCCGTGATCGTCCCGCTGAGCCGCTCTCCGTCGCTGCGCACAAGGTATCCGTAGCGGCTGTCGAGCAGTGCCGCCCTTGCCATCGCATCGGCATTCCCTTCCGGACGGAAGAGCTCGATCACGATCCCCTCTCTCATTCCGATCACGAGAGAGTGACCCGAAGTGCCCTCCGTACGATAGGTAACGGAGCGGATGTTTGCTCGGGGCTCGCCGAGCGTTTCCGCAAAGACCGCATAGACGGAAAGGAGCTCTCCGATCCCCTCCGCGACCTGCCCGCGGGAGAGGGTAAGCGGGAATCCCTGAAGAAGGACATTCTCCCCTTCCGAACGGTTTTCGAGGGTA
>CANPYD010000007.1 GCA_947587775.1 uncultured Clostridia bacterium | reverse complement strand
TCACTCATGTCGCAACGCGCCAAGGATTATCAATCCTTGGCAGGACGCGTTGCTCCACCCCAAAGGGGGTAGGCCTTATGCAAAGCGAGCGGGGCGAGCAAAGAAATGAACGAAATTTTCGAGCGAAATAACTTATACGTATTCAAACTCCACGTCGCCGACAATGACGGTGTCACCGGGCTGACAGCC
Source organism: uncultured Clostridia bacterium (assembly GCA_947587775.1). Classification (GTDB taxonomy): domain Bacteria; phylum Bacillota; class Clostridia; order Christensenellales; family Borkfalkiaceae; genus Gallimonas. The sequence continues at coordinate 19,475 of CANPYD010000007.1, read as the reverse complement.
CATCTTTTCGAGCTCCTTGAACACGCCGCGGAGCTTTAAGACGCGCTGGAAATAATTCATGCTGTCGGGGTTGTTCAGGACGACGTTTCGGCATAGCATGTCCACAAGCCCCCCCACACAAACGTACGCGCCGTTCTCATCGACAAAGATCTCGAACTGCGTATTGTCCGCCTCTTCGAAGAGAACCTCGTCCGCGGGGATCCGCTCGGGGGGCGGGAGTGTTTTCAGCTCCTCCGAAAGCGCCCGTACGACCTCTTCCGCACCCTCTCCTCTGAGTGCGGCGATCTGAAAGATCTGATACCGTTTGCCGTATTTCTTACAAAATCTTCTGACGTTCTCTTCCGCGCCGTAAATATCCGTCTTATTGAGCGCGACGATCTGCGGGAGTGCGCCGAGCTTTTCCGAATAGGAGGAAAGTTCCTTATTGATCGTCTCGAAATCTTCCAAGGGATCCCTTCCCTCAACGCCCGAGATATCCACGACATGCAGAATGAGCCGCGTACGCTCGATATGGCGGAGAAAGTCATGCCCGAGCCCCGCGCCCTCGGACGCGCCCTCGATGAGCCCCGGGATATCCGCCGCGACGAAACTTTCGTCATAATATTTCACGACGCCGAGATTGGGGGAAAGGGTCGTGAAGTGGTAATCCGCGATCTTCGGTTTTGCCGCGGAGATCTTGGAGAGGAGCGTACTCTTGCCCACATTGGGGAAGCCGACAATGCCCACATCCGCGATGACTTTCATCTCGAGAATGACGCCGTGCGGCTTGACCTGCACTCCCCTTTGGGCGAAGTTGGGCGCGTGGCGGCGGGCTGTCGTAAAGCGGACGTTCCCCTTTCCACCCCTGCCCCCCTCGAGGAGCAGGATCTTTTCGCCGTCCTCATAGACGTCGCAGATGATCTTTCCGCTCTCGAGATCGCGGATGAGGGTGCCGCAGGGGACTTTGATGATGACGTCCGCGCCGCGCTTGCCCGCGCATTGGTTCGTCCCGCCGCGCTCGCCGTTTCCCGCCGTATATTTTGAGGTGAAGCGGAAGGGCAGAAGGTCGTTCATGTCCTTATCGCCGACGACATAGACGTTGCCGCCGTCCCCGCCGTCTCCTCCGTCGGGGCCGCAGGCGGGCTTGCCCTTATAGGCCTTGAAGGAGTTCATGCCGTCCCCGCCGTCACCCGCTTTGAGGGTAATTTTCACTTTGTCGGTAAATCCGTAGGTTGCCATACATACAGTATAGCAGAATTTTCGGGGATTGGCAATCTTTTTTGAAGAGAGGCTTGACAAGGAGAGGCGCACCGCCCTTGCGTTCCCCCATGATTTTGATTTTTCAAATCCGATCGTGTTATTTTTAGCCAATTTTGTGGTACAATATATGTGAGGTCACAATCAGAGAGGTCACACCATGTTCTATTACCTTTTGTTTTTGCTCATCCTGCTCCCTTTCCTCGCGCTGTCCGCCTATGCGAGCGCAAAGGTGAACTCCACCTACGCCGCCTACGACCGCGTTCAAAACCGCTCACTTATGACGGGCTACGAGGCAGCGACCCGCCTCATGCGGAAGCGCGGCGTCAACGATATTTCGGTAAACCGTGTACAGGGGAGACTCACCGATCACTACAACCCTTCCAAAAAACAGGTCAACCTGTCCGAGAGCACATACGGTTCGGCTTCGGTGGCGGCCGTCGCGGTCGCTGCCCACGAGATCGGGCATGTCATGCAGAAAAAGGCGGGATATGTGCCCTATAAGATCAGAAACATTCTCGTCCCCATCACCAATATCGGGTCGAGACTGGCGCTGCCCGTCATTCTCGTCGGGCTGCTGCTCGATATCTTCTGGCAGACCGTGCCGTACGGGGAATGGGCGGTGTATGTCGGGATCGGGCTGTACGGACTCTCTACCCTCTTTATGCTTGCAACTCTGCCCGTGGAGTTCAACGCCTCGCGCAGGGCAAAAAAAATGCTCGTCGAAGACGGCATTCTGACGGAAGAGGAGCTCCCCGGCGCGAGCAAAGTTCTCTCCGCCGCCGCGATGACTTACGTCGCGTCCCTGCTCATCTCCCTCGTCTACTTTTTACGCTTTGCGCTCATCTTCCTGTCCCTCATCGGAAGAAACCGCAACGACTGATCGATTTTATTCCCCGCGTAGAGCGGGGATTTTTTGATCAGAGAAGGTCTTGATAATTTCTCATTCCGTACAGCACACGGACGACTTGAACATCCCTGTCCTTGATACGGAAAAACGCTATGTAATTGTTGACAACCAACTTACGCAGAGTTTTATCTTTCACATAGTCATTATCGATTTCGGGACAACTTTCGGGAAAGATACAAATATTTTCAAACGCCTTTTCGAAGTCGTTGATTTGATCGATCGCCGCAGTCGGATTTTTCAGTTCTTCGGCGATATAAGCGAAGATGGTATCCATATCCGCTTGCGCCGAAGGAAAGATTTTTAAGAGATATTTATTTTCCATATTTGCTCCTCATTGAATCGAAAAATTCCTTTCCGTCCATGGGAGCCGCACCGCTTTCGGCCTCTTCGAGCCCCGCATTGATGAGGGCGGCCGTCTGCATTTTGGCAAACATTTCCTCATAGAGCTTCACGCTCATCATGACCGCCTCGCCGTACCCGTTTTTGGTAATCACGATCGGAACGGGGCTCTCCTTGCAGGTTTTCATGATATTTGCGGTGTTTTTCAGTTCATTTACGGGCAAAATTTTGGGTAAAGGTTGCGTCATGGTATTCCTCCCGATGAGATATATTCTTATTATGGCCTTATTATACCATAATTTATGCTTGATGTCAACGCTTTGCGCTCATCTTCCTGTCCCTCGTCGGAAGAAACCGCAACGACTGATCGATTTTATTCCCCGCGGAGAGCGGGGATTTTTTTCGTATTTCGGTTGATTTTTCCCGTCTTTGGTGGTATACTGAATTTGCCGCACAATTATATATTTTATCGCGAATGGCTATACCGGCATTTGGTGTATCCTTTTTTCCATTCGCGAAAAAATTGTGCGGCAACAATGACGGGATACTCCATGCGGGCGTTCCGTGATTGGAATGCCCTTATTTTTTGCCCGCAAATACAAGATAAAAGGAGAATGAAACAATGAAGCACAAAATTCTGACACCTGCCCTGTCTGTGGCGGCAGTTCTCTGCCTTACGCTCGGCCTCGCGGCATGCGGCGGCGATGCGCCCGAGCAAGACGGCGACGCAGTCCATCACCACACTTACACGGTAGACAATGTGTGCAGCGGCTGCGGCGACAAATGGGAGTACACCGAAGGACTTCAGTACGAACTTTGCGAAGGCGTAGAAGGTTTTCTCGACGCGCATGAGGTCGGCTATCTCGTCCAAGCGCCGGATGAAGGAGGGCTCACCGGCGACATCGTGATCCCCTACGGTTATAACGGCAAGTGGGTAACGACGATCGGCAATGGCGGCTTCTGCGATCTGCCGGACGTCACAAGCATCGTCATTCCTGAGAGTATCGTCTGCATTATGTCGGATGCGTTCATCGATTGCACTTCCCTGACGAGCATCGTCATTCCGGATAGTGTCGTCTCGATCGGCGAAGACATTCTCAGTGGCTGCACGGCGCTCCGGAGCGTGAAAATCGGAAGCAACGTCGAAGAGATCGGAAAATCCGCTTTTTTCGGGTGCACGGCGCTTACGGATATCGAGCTTCCCGACAGTGCGATCGTGATCGAAAAACGCGCTTTCTATAATACAGCCTACTACAACGATCCCTCAAACTGGGATGAGAGCGGCGTACTCTATGTCGGCAATCACCTCATTAAGGCAAAGGGCATGCCGGAAGGCAGCTACGCCGTCCGTGCGGGGACAAAGACGATCGCCGATCAAGCATTCATGAATGAAAACTACCCCGAAAAAGAGGAATACTCCTATTCCATGACAAGCATCAGCCTTCCGGAGGGACTTCTTTCGATCGGGGACGGAGCGTTCTATGATTGCAACGCGCTTGCCGACATCACGATTCCCGACAGCGTGATCCGGATCCAGGAGGACTTTGGAAACACCGCATACTATCAGGATCAAAGCCACTGGGAGGACGGTAAAGCGCTCTATATCGGAAATCATCTCGTCAAGGCGAAAGAGCTTTCGGGCTCCTATGCCGTGCGGACGGGCACAAAGTGCATTGCGGACGGCGCATTCTCCAATTGTAAAGAACTTTCCGCCGTCAATCTTCCGGACAGCGTCGTCTCGATCGGAGAGAGTGCATTCAACGGTTGCTCTGCGCTCGGCAACATCACAATTCCCGACGGTGTGAAAATACTTCGGTACCGCACATTCGACGGTTGCTCATCGCTTGAAAGCATCAAACTCGGAAGCGGCCTCGAGGCGATCGATTGGTGCGCCTTTGAGGGGTGCAAGGCGCTCAAGGGGCTCACCATTCCCAAGAACGTGACAAAGCTCGGATACATCTTATTTCTCTATTGCGATGCGCTGGAAACTCTCGAGGTGGAGGCGGGGAACAAAGTATTCCGCAGCGAGGGAAATTGCATCATCAGCATCGAGAGAAACGCCGTGATTCAAGGCTGTAAGACTAGCACGATCCCGAACGGCGTGAAGGAAATCGGCGGTATGGCATTCTCTGAATGCGTGTCGCCGGAAAACATTGTGCTCCCGGACAGCGTGACAGAGATCGGGGTCGATGCGTTCTTGTATTGCAGTTCGCTGAAAAGTATCGTCATTCCGAACGGCGTGACGAAAATCATGAGTTATACCTTCGCCGGATGCAGTTCCCTGACGGACGTCACGATCGGGAGCGGAGTGACTGAAATCGAAGATGCGGCATTCGACTATTGCGAAAACCTGACAAGCGTAACTTTTGCAGATCCCAATGGATGGGTATTGCACCGTTATAACAGCACGTCGGACACAACAAGTGATGAAGCGGTTTCCGCCGAGATATTGTCGGACCCTGCGACCGCCGCAACGTATTTTGTTGAATCGTTTTCCGGCTCCTCCAGCTGCAGCTGGACGAAAACCAAGGAATAACACACTGCAATCGCCACGAAAAAACGCGCCTGCCGACGAGTCGGCGGGCGCGTTTTTAACGTATGCGGATCAGGATGACGCGATAAGTCTCCCCCCAAAGGGGAAACATTCTTTTGTCATCCCGAGCGAAGTCGAGGGATCTCTACCGCATTATAAATAAGGTGATGGTTCGACAAGCTCACCATGACGCAATCGGAACGTCACCCCTTCAGTCACGCAAGGACAGCGTGACAGCTCCCCCTCGAGGGGGAGCCAAGGGGCGTCCGCGGTGACAGCTCCCCTACAAGGGGAGCCACAACGGGAGCCTTATGATTTGACGACCGTGCCTTGGGGGGTCACGTCCGTGCCGCTCTGCGCGGCGAGCCAGCCGGCGAGCAGGCCGTCGTAGGTCGCCTTGCGGGCGGCGTCGTCCCTTCCTTCGTAGTACTCCGAGAGCGCTTTGAGGATATACCCCGCATTATAATATGCCGTCTGCGCCGCGCTGCCGTCCGCGTTGTGGTTTTGCAGCGTGCCCGCGGTGTAGCGCTCGCCGACGTTGGCATTTGCCGTAATGTCCGTATCCACAAGATTCAGGAGGAATTTCACGTCCACGTTGGGGTCATAGCCCTTATAGGTGGAGGAGTCCAATCCGCCGATGGAGAGATCGGCGCCCAGATATGCGAGGTTCTCCGCCGCCGTCCCGTAGGGCACCATGCCGATGAATTTTCCCACGGAATCGCTCTTGTGGAAGTCGGAGACGAGGTTGTCCATCAAAAGGTCGTAGGTATACGCCTCCTCGCCCGCCGCCTCCGCCGTATAGTGGTTCGTCCACGTCGAACTGCTGCCCAGAACTTCGGAAGGATGCCCCTTGACGATGATGTCGTAATCGGCGCCGTACATCGCATGGGTGAATTTCATCGTGAACATGTAGTCGATATAATAGTTGAAGCACTGCACGCGCACGGCGTCCTTCTGCGCCTCGGTGGCGGGCGTCGGGTAGTTCGACGCATCGGCGAGCGCGTTGAGGAAGATGGCATAGTCCCCTTCCGTCCCGAAAAGGAGGGGCGTCTTGTACTTTTCGTCGAGCGCCGCATAGGTCGCGGGGACGTCCGCGGCGGTCTTTGCGCCGCCGATGCCGTACGTTTCATCCGAAGCGAGTGCGGGCGAACCCTTCACGCGCGATCCGATGAATACGAGCTTTTTGGCGGGGACGGCCGTGCCGTCCGCGAGCTTTGTGCGCGTGAGTGCGCCGTATGTATCCGCATAATAACTGCCGTACATGAGCGAGAGATACTGCGTGCGCTTGGCTTCGGGAAGCGCATTGACCTTTTGCGAGATGCTCCCGTTGCGGATCGCCGTGTGATAGTCCGTCTCAGCGGTATAGCCTTCCGCACCGAGGGCGGAAAGGAGCTTGTCCGATCCCACCGCTTTGAGCGCGGAGAGGATCTGCCCGCTGTCCTGCAGCCGCCATACGACATGTTCGAGCGCCGCCGCCGCACAGCCGTAATTGAACTCCTGCGAAAGTCCCGAAAGGGTGTTGTCGTGCTTGCTCAAAATCGCGTCGCGCTTCTTCTTCATCTCCGCGACGTTTGCAAGATAGGTCTCGTAGGGCTCGTCGTGCTCTGCCGTGACCTTCTTCCCATCGATATAGGTCTTGTTGAACTCGACATAGGAAGCCGAACCGTCCTCGCAGAGGACAAGCTCGTACTGACGCTCGTCAAGTTCCGCATTCGCCGCGAGCGCAAAGCCGAACATGGGGTCCGCATCGCGCAGATAGATGTGGAAGAAGCTGTACCCGTTGTCGTTTTCGTTGAGTTCCTTGATGCAGTCCACCGTCTTTTGGAACTGTTCTTCGGAAAATCCCGCGCTCGTATTGTTCTTGACGTCAAAGCCGAGATTGACGAAATTCAGCCCTTCCGTCGCGCCGATCCCGCTGTACGTGCTCCCGCGCTCGATCATGGCATATGTCGCATAGCCGCTTTCGATGCTCTCGAGGGACGCCAGAACGGGCGGAACCGTCGCAAGCGTAAAGATGATGTTGTAGTGCGTCATCGGGCCGTCATGCCCGTTGTCCTTCCCGCCGTCGTCCTTCACGCATGCGGTAAGCCCGAGCGCAAGCGATGCCGTGATCGCCGCCGCCAGCATGCAAGCTGCGATCTTTTGTAATTTCTTCTTCATTTGTGAACTCCTTTTTTCTATGATTCCCTCAGACCCGCGGTCTCCCGCAAGTTACATCCTCTTTGCGACGGCGGATAAAAATTCTTCCGTCGTGAGTTTTTTGGGCGTGACGCCCTCGCGGAAAAAGAGCGGAATGAGGTCCCCCGTCATCTCTCCCGCTTCGACCGTCGCAACCGTCGCCCGTTCGAGCCGTTCGGCGAATGCGACGAGTTCTGCGATCCCGTCGAGTTCCCCCCGCTTTTTCAGGGCGCCCGTCCATGCAAAGATCGTCGCGACCGAGTTGGTGGAAGTCTCCTCCCCCCTGAGATACTTATAATAATGCCGCGTGACGGTGCCGTGCGCCGCCTCATACTCATACTTCCCGTCGGGCGAGACGAGCACGGACGTCATCATGCCGAGGGACCCGTACGCGGTGGCGACCATGTCGCTCATCACGTCCCCGTCGTAATTTTTGCACGCCCAGAGAATGCCGCCCTCCGAACGGATGATGCGGGCGACGGCGTCGTCGATGAGGGTATAGAGATACCACAGCCCTCTCTGCTCGAATGCGGCGCGATACTCCTCATAGACTTCGTTGAAGATCTTTTTGAACTGCCCGTCGTAGATCTTGGCGATCGTATCCTTGGAAGCGAACATCAGGGGCAGATTCTCTTCGAGCGCATAGCGGAAACAGGCATGGGCGAAGGAGCGGACGGAGCTTTCCGTATTGTGCATGCCCTGCACCATGCCCTTCTCCCCCTTGAAATCGTGCACGAGACGGCGGAAGGTCTCCTTCCCCTCGGCGTCCTCTCCCACGAGGTAGACTTTTTCACCCTGCGCCGCGAGGACGTCCGCCGCCGAATACACGTCGCCGTAGGCATGGCGGGCGAGGACGATGGGCTTCTTCCAGCCCGGGATATAGGGGCGGATCCCCTTTGCGAGAATGGGCGCACGGAAGACCGTGCCGTCCAAAATGCGGCGGATCGTCCCGTTGGGGCTCTTCCACATCTCGTGAAGGCTGTATTCCTCCACCCGCTGTTCGTTGGGGGTGATCGTCGCGCACTTGACCGCCACGCCGTACTTTTTGGTGGCGAGCGCGCTGTCTACCGTCACGCGGTCGCCCGTCTCGTCCCTGTGTCTGAGCCCGAGGTCGTAATACTCCGTTCGGAGCTCGACATACGGCTCGATGAGGAGCTCTTTGATCTTTTTCCAGAGGATCCTTGTCATCTCGTCCCCGTCCATCTCGACGAGGGGCGTCTTCATTCGAATTCTTTCCATGCCTCTATTATAAAAGATAATCGCAAATTTTGCAACAATTTCCGAGGGTCAAACCCGCTTTCCGCCCTTGCCCGAAAATACGGAGCCGTTCAGGATGCCCGTTACGATCGTCTGTTTTGGAGTTTCGTCCGTGCGAAGCGCCTCTTCCACGAGGGATGTAAGGAAATTTTTCGCGTCCGTCAGGGATTCGCCGAAGAGATAACAGGCGAGCGACCCCGGCACGGTATTGAGCTCGTTGAAGTACGCCTTCCCGCCCGAAAGCAAGAAGTCCGCACGCACCACGCCCTTGCCGCCGAACGCCTCGTAGATGCGCCGCGTATATGTTTGGATCTCCGTTGTAATCTCCTCGGGGATCTCTGCGGGAAGGGCGGATCTGCGCTCCCCTGTCCCCTCGTATTTTTCGGAAAAAGTGAGGATCTCCTCACCCGAAAAGACTTCCTCGACGGGGGAAAGTTTCACCTCCCCTTGCAGCCTGCAAGCGGCGCAGTTGAGATCCCGCCGCCCTTCGAGATAGGGCTCGATGAGCACGGTCCCGTCCAGCGTAAAGGCAAGCGAAAGCGCCTTTTCGAGTTCTTCCTTCGTCTTGGCGACCTTAATCCCGATGCTCGAGCCGAGCCGCGCGGGCTTCACAATGACGGGAAGAGGGAGATCTACCGCGTCCGTCCCCTCTCCTTCGGACAGAGAAATACCGTCGAGCACGGGGATCCCGAGTCCCCGCGCCGCCGCCTTTGTGAGCGTTTTATCCATGAAGATCGCGGACATGGGTACGTCGGGCGACGCCGATTTGATGTGATGCCACCGAAGGAGCGCGGAGAGCGTACCGTCCTCGCCGAACCCGCCGTGACAGCAGTTGAGCGCGACGTCCGCGGGGAATTTTTTACGCCCTTTCACGCCTTCCAGCCCGCCCTCGCAGAAGCGGAGAGGTTTCCATTTGGCGGAAGGGGTGCGGAAATCCGACACCGCGCGCATTTCCCCCGTGACCATGCCGCCCGTCCGCGGGAGATAGACGGGCAGGACGTCATACCCCCCGCCGCGCAGCAGATTGACGGCAAGCATACCCGTGATGACGGAGATCTCGTGTTCGTTGGAAGTCCCGCCGAAGAAAACCGCAACTCTTTTTTGCATGAAAAAAAACACCTCCGAGTTATTTTTCCTCTTTGGTGTTTCAAGCCCTTTCTCCTATCTCAATATTTATCGGGCAGATCGTTCAAAAAGAGCACGCTGTCGCCCGCCTGCAAGAGTTCGCCGAGAAGGACTTCCGCCGCCGCGAGCGTGGGCACGATCTTCAGGTTTTTCTCATCGCCGCCCCCCTCTTTATAACCGTTCCTGACGGCGAGTACGCGGGTCTCCCCGACGAGAATGACGAGATCGAGCCCGACGAGCTCCTTCCCGAGCGCGGCGTTCTCCTCTTCTTCGATCTCCCCGAGTTCCACGAGCCCCGGCGTGACGGCGACCTTCTTCCCGCCGCACAGTTTCAGCATTTCGACGGCGTTTTTCGCGCCCTCCGTGTTGGAATTATAGCTGTCGTCCAAAATCACGAGCCCGCCGCTTTCAAGCCGTTCCAGCCTGTGCGGCACGGGGGTAACGGCGGGGATCGCCGAGAGGATCTCCTCAAACGTCATGCCGAGCGCGTTGCAGAGAGCCGCGGCGAGCGCGATATCCTCTGCGGCATGCCGCCCGAGCAGCTTGGTTTCGACCGCGGCGCGCTTCTCCCCGATGCGAAGGGTGAAAGACGTCTTATCGGCAAAGAGTTCGACGTTTTCCGCCGCAAAGTCCCTGCCCTCTTTCAGGGCGTCCTCGCGCATCTCTTCGGCGGACGCGCCCAAAACGGCGACCTTTGCCGCGCGGGCGAGCTCGCCCTTCTCCTTCATGATATTGTCGAGGCTTCCGAATGTTTCGAGGTGCTGGGCGCAGACGCCCGTGACGACGGCGAAGGACGGGCATACCATGTCGCAGAGCTCCCTGATATCTCCGACGTGCCGCGCCCCCATTTCCGCAAGGAAGATGTCGCAGTCAAGCCCCTCCGCGTTGACCGTTTTCGCGATCCCGATGGGCGTATTGAAGGAGGCGGGCGTCGCCTTCACGCGGAACTTTTTCGAAAGGATCCCGGCGGCGATGTGCTTGACGCTCGTCTTTGCAAAACTCCCCGTGATCCCGACCTTGACGCAACCGCTCGCGTCCAGAGTCTTTTTCGCCTTTTTGATGAAATGGCGGCTGCGCGGGGCTTCATAGACCTTCATGACGCAGTTCGCCGCCGCCGCAAAGAGGAAGAGCAGGATGGGGAAGAGTCCCAGCGGCACGAGGCGGAGCGCCGTAGCGAGCGGGTGTCCGATGGCGCTTGCGGCGTAGTACAGCCCGATCTCCGCCCCATAGACCGCAGCAAAAAGCAGCACATATGTGCAAATTACGAGCCTTATGAGCCGTTTCGTGGGGTTCACGGGGACCTTCAAGGCGTGGCCGAAGGCAAAGACGAACAGAGCGCACAGCCCGATGTATGCCGCCGCCCCGACGATCTCCGCATACGCGCCGAGAAAGGCAAAGCTCAGCCCGAGAATGGCCGTGATGAGCACAAGGCAGAGCGCGAGGAGCTGATACCTGCGGCGGAGCATGTTCCCCTTTTTGCAATACCACTTGACGGCGTCGCCGCTCCCGTAATTTTCCTGCTGCAAAATGCCGAAGAGCGGCAGCGCACAGCACGTCAGAATCGTGGTGAATGCCACGGAAAGCGCTGCAAAAATGATGAGCTCGGTCGTATTCATTGTAAAAACTCCTCTGCCGCCAGATTGAAGGCGAGCGGATCGTCGAGAAAGGGAAAATGGCCGCAATTTTTCATAACCTTCAGCTCGCTTCCATGAATCTTTTCAAGATAGACGCGGATGGACGAGAGCGGGACTTCCCCGTCCTTTTCCCCGTGCAGAAAGAGCACGGGCGCGGTGATCTTTGCGGCTGTTTCCCTGAGATCCTCGTTGACGATCTTTTTGTAACTCTCCCGCATGACGGGAGAAAGCGTCTTATATTCCTTGCTCCCAAAATGCTTTTCCGCAAATCTCGGGGCGATTTTTTTGACCAGTTTATAGCTTTTCACGCGGATATGATAGGAGAGCGTGCGTCTTTTTACGATGCCCGCACAGCCCGTGAGCACCGCGCGGCCGATCTCCCCCTCCGCGAGGAGTTTGATCGCCACCCTGCCGCCGAAGGAATGGGCGACGGCGCGGGGTCGCACGATGTTGAGCTCTCTGAGCGCCTGCCGCGTCCAGTCTGCGTAATCGTCCACCGACCACGGCGCTTCGAGCGGTTTTGCCCCACCCATGCCCGGGAAGTCCAATGCAGTAACACGGTAAAATCTCGAAAAATAATTGATCTGACGGGTAAAAATTTCCTTGGAAGCGAGGTAGCCGTGAAGAAACAGGAGATCTTCCCCCTCGCCCCGCTGCACGAAACTGATCGTCAAGAAAGCTCCTTCACCATGACGACGGCGTCCTCTCCGTCGGGATAATAGCGGGTGCGGCAGTACAGCCCGCGGAAGCCGCTCTTCAGATATAAGATCTGCGCGGGGGCGTTGGAGACGCGCACTTCGAGAAAGACCCGCTTCACCCCCCGTGCGGAAGCGAGCTCCAGAAGATCGCTTACGATCTTCGTCCCTCTGCCGCAGCGGCGGAACATCTCGCTCACCGCGACAAGTTCGATCTCCGCTTCATCGCAGACGACACTCATGCCGCCGTAAGCGACGATACTCCCCTCCTCTTCGAGAAGAACGCCCGTAAAACGGTCGGAGAGAAAGGAGTCCGCGAGCATCCGTCTCGTCCAAGGATCGGAAAAGCTCTCCGCTTCGATCGCGGCGATCTGATCGAGATCGCCGATCCGCCATTCCCTTGTCGTCATCGTCCTTCCTCCGCCGAAGATTTCCTCAAATATACCGCTTCCAGCCGTGCGCAGGGCGCGGCGCGTTCCGAAAGCGCCTCCGCCGCCGCAAGGAGTCCCTCTCCCGCGGGAAGAAGTTTGCCCGGAAGAGGAAGCTCCTCCGCCGAGACGGGCGCGTAGCCCGCCGCGATCAATGCTTCCGCTTCCTCGCGGGACATGTATCTGGCGGGAAAGGAAATTTCCACGCCGTCGTAGCCGCAGCCGTAAAAACAGCCGTGCCCCGCGTCCACCAGCGCGAGCTTTTTCCCGCTCTTCTCAGCATATGCGAGGCAGTCGAAGGAAGTGACGGCAAGCGCGGGCTTCCCGAGCGCGGTGCACAGCCCTTTCACCGTCGCAATGCCGATGCGGATCCCCGTAAAGGAGCCGGGGCCCACGACGCATGCAAAAAAATCGCACGCCGCAGGGGAAAGTTCTGCCTCGGTGAGCGCGGCGTCGATCTCGTCCATGAGACGGACGGAGTGCTGCATGGCGCAATCGGGCGCGTCGCGGAGGACGGTTTTCTCCCCGCGCGCGGCGACGGTCAGCCGTTTCGAACTTGTATCGATCGCAAGAAATTTCAAAATATGATCTCCCTGCCCGCGTTTGTTTTAACGATCTTCACTCTTTTCACCTGCTCGGGCAAAAGGGACGGAATGTTTTCGCTCCACTCCACCAAGCAGACGCCGCCCGCGGAGAAATACTCTTCGAACCCGAGGGCGCGCGCGTAGTCTTCGGACGGAATGCGGTAGCAATCGAAGTGATAGAGGAAAAGCCTGCCCTCTTCATAGCTGTTGATATAGGCATACGTCGGGCTCGTGACTTCCGATCTCACGCCCAACCCCCTTGCAATGCCCTTGGCGAGCACCGTCTTTCCCGCGCCCATCTCGCCCTCGAGAAGCACGGTGTCCCCCGCCGAGAGCGAGTTTGCGTACGCCTCCGCCCAATGCAGGGTCTCCTCTTCGGAATGTGAAACAAAAACAGCCATATACGGATATTATACCGCATACGGCCGAAGTTTGCAAGATTTTCAGGGGAGTTTATTCGAATTTCAAATAGTTTAAGTCGTCGGTTCCGCCTTGGGGAGAAAACCGCGCGCCTTTATCTTTTCGGAAAATTCTTCGAATGTAAGCCCTTTCCCGCTTTTCAGCTCTTTCTCTGCTTCTTCCAGATCGCGGACAAGACGGATTTCCGCCAGCCTTTCGTTGTATACACTGTTACTCGTCAGATCCATGTTTCTCCAATCCTTTTTAAGGTCATTGTACCGCATTCTGTTCAAGTTGTCAAGTTTGAAGAATTTTCGTCCATCTGTTTTTGCGCTTTTTCGGCTTCCGATGCCGTCTTTTCGGCCTTGGACGCCGCTTTCACGCGGCGGGTGTGCGCCTCGAGCTTTTTCCGCGTCGCCTTGATGAGACGGGACAGCGGTTTATAGATGATCGCCACGATCAGAGAAATTATAACGCTCTTTACCGCATTGAATGCGAGGACGAACGGCCACGCTTCCCGGAACAGCTCCGCCGCACCGCTTGGCATAAAGAAGGGAAAATTGATATAGCGGTTGACGGGCAGGCTCACCGCAACCTGCATAACGCACGCCATCACAAGCGTCACGGCGACCCACCATCTCCCCTTTTTGAAACGGTACAAAACCGCGGGAATGATGACGTAAGCCGTGGACATGAGGAAGTTCGCGAGCTCCCCGACGCCGCCCGAAGAGGATTTCATCAGACATAAGAGCTCCTTGATCCCGATGGAGACGACCGCCTCGACGGGGCCGAAGAGGAAGCCTTCGATCATGAAAAAGACGTTCGCAAAGTCGAGTTTCAAGTAGGGTGTGGCGGGAAAAATGGGAAACTCGAGAAAGGTGACGACGAACGCCAGCGCCGTAAAGAGCGCCATGTACGCGATATGCGTTGCCGAAAAATGATACGATAAAACCTGCTTCGTGCTTTCCTTCATAAGAACACCTCTGAAAAATTTATTTTTCGGATATTCTTTGAAAAAACGCCCTGCAAAAGCGGGGCGCAAGATTGCATTTCTTTTCTCATCCGGACTATACCGTCGGTACGGGAATTTCACCCGTTCGGTCCCAAAGGGATTCGCAGACTTTACTGCCGGTGGAGACTTTCACTCCGCCCCAAAGAATATTCGATTTTGTCCCCATTATATCCCGCAACGGCGGGACTGTCAAGCGTTTTCAAAGGGTCGGCGGAAGAAGGGCCGTCGGACGGCGTTTCGGGCGTTTCGGGCTCGGCGGAGGGCTTCACCTGACGGATCCCCTGCACGACGGCATAGGTATCGCGGCGGAGAAGAGTGCGGCGGAGAAGATCGCCTCCGCGGTAGACGAGGAGATAGCTCTCGCTCGCCACGCCCGCCTTGGGCGCACGGAGCACTCTGTCCTCCTCTCCCTCGACGATCTTTTCGGGGGGCGGCGAAGCGGTGAGAAGCACCTTACTCTCCACTTCATAGCGGCATCCGTCCGGCAGGCCGTAAAAGGTGAAGCGGACCTTTCCCCCGCCCGCAAGCCCCAAACAGTAGACGGGCTCGGGGTAGGGATTGACGAATTTCAGATCGGAATACTCCGAAACCATTGCGTCCCGCGAAGGGGGGACGTAGCCCACCGTAAGGGAGTGCGGGCGGCTCTCCGTCACTCTGAGCCCTGCCAAGAGCGCCGCATTCATGAGGGTCGTGCTGGCCTGACACACGCCTCCCCCCACACCCGGCACGAATTCCCCGCCCGAGATGATGTTCGCCTCTTCGAAGCCGTTCTCACGCGTGCGCTTCCCCACGGCGGCGTTGAAGGAAAATTCCTCTCCGGGGCCTATCACCGTCCCCGTGATACGGCTTGCGGCGAGGGCAATGTTGTGCGCCCGCGCGCTGTTTGAGGGGTCGAAATAGGTCGTATAGGAAGCGAGCGGACGGGTGCGCCCGCGTAAATCTTCTTCCGTCACATCTGCCTGCACGGGCAAAACGGTGAGCGACGCTTCACTCTCTCCCCGCTCCATGGCGTCAAACACATCGCAAAGGAGCGCGGACAAATCGCACGCCCGCCCCGCTTTTTCCTTTGTATACGAAAATCCGCGCGCGGAAAAGGAAAGCGTAGCGTCCGCCGCCGCAAAGCTGTGACGGGCACAGAGGGAAGAGAGCTCCTCTTCCGCATTCACCCAGATCCTTTTGCGCGTGGCATGGACTTCCTCGCCCTTTTTGGCGGCGCGAAGAAGGTCGTCGAGGTCGTCCGTATACTCCGTTTCGAACAATTCGTCGCCCTCGGGCGTATGGACGAGAAAGGGCTCATCGCGGTAGCTCCTCCGCACCGTCTCCGCCGCCTCGGCATAGGAGAGCCCGCCGACGGCGATCCCGTCCGCAACGACCCCCTTTCTGACTTTGCCGAACGTCCAGCCGCCCATCAAAAAAGCGCACCCCGCAAGGAGGAGCGCGATCTCAAGCCGTAATAATTGTTTCATCGTCTCCTTACAGGAGGCGGAACGCCGCAAGCAGTCTTTCCTCCGCATAAAAGGGAGGATCGCCGACCTTTCTTCCGCTTCCGTCGTCGTGGAAATCGGAGCCGCCCGTCACAAGGAGATCCCTCTCGCGGGCAAAACGCAGAAAGCGCTCCGTCTCTTCCCCAGTATGCGTCGAGTGATAGCATTCTATCCCATCCAGCCCCTCCTCGGTAAGCATTTCCATGAACGATTCCCGCGCACCCACATAGGTACGCTTCGTTTCTTCCTTTTCCTCCGCGGAAAACGACGAAAAGCGCTTGGAGACGTCCTCGGGCAGAATGAGGATCTGCGCGGGGTGAGCGAGGACGGCGATCCCGCCCATCTCATGAATGATATGCACTGCGTCGACGGGCAATGGGCGGCCCATGTCCGAGAACGCCCTTCCGCCGGGCGCAAAAACCTTGCGGTAGAGTTCGTCCAAATCCGCATGCAGGCGCGCCGCAAACGCCCGTACGATGTGCATGGTGTGGATGGGAGTCTCCTTCGAGACACGGAAGGTATCGACTTCCTCCATGCTCACATCGAGCGAGAGCGCCTCGTTCGCCTTTGCGAGGATATCCTCCGCGCGCATGCGGGCGCCCTCCTGCCGCTCCTTCAAAAAGCGCACATATGCGTCGTTTTCCGCACATCCGTAGCCGAGAATGTGCACTTTCGCCGCGCCGAGATAGGAGGAGACTTCCATCCCGCGCACATATTTCAATCCGAGCGCTTTTGCGGCGGCAGCTCCTTCGTTGCAGCCCGCCATGTTGTCGTGATCGGTGAGCGCAAACAGCCCGACCCCCGCAGCGGCGGCGCGGGACATGAGCTCCGCGGGCGAAAACATTCCGTCCGAGAAATGAGAATGGGTATGCAGATCTGCCCTGATTTTCATACGATTTTCCCGTCCTGTATTCTGATTTTATTGCATTCCGTACCATATAAGACGCGCTCGGCATGGGTGCATGTGAGAATGCACTGCACGCCGTCCACGCGGCTCAGAAGTTTTTTTCTGCGCGGGAGATCCAGCTCACTCATCACGTCGTCGAGGATGAGGATGGGCGGCTCGCCCGTGATGGAACGGAAGATCCCGAGCTCCGCGAGTTTCATGGAGAGCGCCGCCGTCCGCGCCTGCCCCTGCGAGCAAAAGCCGCGCGCGTCCCGCCCGTCGATCATGATCTTGATGTCGTCGCGGTGAGGCCCTACGGACGTAAACCCGAGCCGCATGTCCCGCTCCCGCGCGCTTGCAAATTCATGCAGGAGCCTGACGCGGATCTCTTCCTCGCTCTCCTCTCCCCCGTCCACGCCGAAGGAGAGCGATTCCGCCCCTTCCGTAAGATAGCTGTGCGCTTCCGCGGCGAGGGGGGCGAGTTTCTTCATGAAATCCCGCCGCCGTGCGACGATCCTCGCCGCATAGAGGGCGAGCTGTTCGTCCCAGACGGGCAATGTGTCCGCGATGAGTCCGAAATCGTGCT
Organism: uncultured Clostridia bacterium; assembly: GCA_947587775.1. GTDB lineage: Bacteria > Bacillota > Clostridia > Christensenellales > Borkfalkiaceae > Gallimonas. The sequence goes on along the minus strand of CANPYD010000007.1, from coordinate 2,189 downwards.
CTTTTAAGAGATTGTTCCGCTGTTCGAGGATCTTTTGGTATCTGAGTAGCGCCGTGCAATACTCCCGCGAAGTCTGGGAAATGGAGAGGTTCAGAAACCTTCTCCTCTCGTCGGGGCCGTCCTGCACGAGGCGAAGTTCTCCCGGAGAGAAAAAGACGGCGTTCATATTCCCGAGGAAATCCACCGATTTTGCGACCTTGTTGCCGTTGACAAAGAGCTCGCGCCGATTCTCGTAGATATCCGCCTGAAGCTCCACCCGCCCGTAGCGGCTTTTGAGCGTCGCGCGGATGCGGGCAAACTCCTGCCCGTAGCGGATGAGCTGCCTGTCGTGGCGGATGCGGAGAGAGGATCCCGTGCAGAGGTAATAGACCGCCTCGGCGCAGTTTGTCTTGCCCTGTGCATTCTTGCCCGTGAGGACATTGAGCCCGTCGCGAAGCGCGAAGGTCTCGTCCACGTAATTTCTGAAATTGTGGAGAGTCAAATTTTCGATGAGCATGACGATTTCACCGCAAAAACACTTTCTTTTCGGGCAATTTTGTATTATAATGGATGCGAGGGAGTCGCCCCTTCCCGAATATTATACCAAATTCCGAAAAAAACACAAAGCGTTTGTGAGGATAAAATGTCAGAAAAAACACAGTTCGATTTCCTTTGGGACAAGATCCGTGAGCGTGCGGAGCGGCTCATCAACCCGCTCTCCTATGAACGGTTCATCCGCGGGCTGGAACCCGTGGACGTCATGGGCGGTACCCTCGTGCTGCGGGCGGAGGACGAGCTCGTCGCGGCGACTGTCTCCCGCCACCACCTCACCCAGCTCCGTGAGGCGATCGCCTCGGCGGACGTCGGGCTTACGGACGTCGCCCTCATCGTGGACGGGAGCGAGGAATACTCCATCGACAAACTTCCCGACACCGACGCGGGAAGCGCCGTCGCGCTCGATCCGCGCTACACGTTCGACTCTTTCGTCGTGGGAAGTTCCAACAAATTCGTCTATGCAGCGGCAAAGTCCGTCGCAAACAACCCCGGCGGGGAATACAATCCCCTCTATATTTACGGCGGGACGGGGCTCGGCAAGACGCACCTCATGCAGGCGATCGCGAATGAGATCCGCGAAAAGAAGCCTTCCTTGAAAGTGCTCTACACGACGAGCGAGAAGTTTCTCAATGAATTTGTCGACAGTCTCGCCCGCAAGGGAGAGGGCAGGGAGTTCCGCTTCCGCAACCGCTACCGCAACGTGGACGTCCTTCTCATCGACGATATCCAGTTCTGGGCGGGCAAATACGGCGTGCAGGAGGCCTTCTTCCATACTTTCAACGAACTTTCCTCACAGAATAAGCAGATCATCATCTCCTCGGATTGTCCCGCAAAGGAGCTTACGACGCTCGAGGAGCGGCTCCGCACCCGCTTCGAAGGTGGGCTTATCGCGGATATCCAGCCGCCCGATCTCGAGACGAAAATCGCCATCTTAAAGCGGAAAGCGCTCGAGAAGAGGTATGTCGTACCCGACGACGTGCTCGCCTTCCTCGCAAAAAATTCGGATAACAACGTCCGTACGCTCGAGGGAAAGCTCAACACCGTCATCTTTGCAAGCAAGCTCCACGAGGAGCCCATCACCTTAAAACTTGCGGGGATCGCCCTGCAAGAGGCGATCAACGTTGACGAAAACGCCGTCGTCACGTCCGAAACGATCATAAGGGCGACCTGCACGCATTTTTCGATCACGAAACAGGAGCTCCTCGGCAAGAGCAAACGGGCGGAACTCGTGCGCGCAAGGCAGATCTGCACCTATCTGATGTGCGATATGCTCGCCCTGCCCCTTGTCTCCGTCGGCAAAGAGATGGGCGGAAGGGATCATGCGACGGTCATCTACTCCCGCGACAAGGTGGCGAGCCTCATGAAGGTGAGCGACGCCATGGTAAAGGACGTAAACGATATCAAAAGCGCGGTACTGAAACAGTAAACCATTTCGCAAATTTCTTTGCTCGCCCCGCGTGAAAGGCCTACCCCTCCGGGGGGAGGCTCCGCCGCAGGCGGTGGTGGGGGGCAATGCGGCGTCATCCTGAGACAGTAAGTTATACGAAGTCCCGAAGAACGGAGTCCACTCCCCTTGGCTCCCCTCTCAGGGGAGCTGGCGCGCTGCCCTTGCGCGACTGAAGGGTTCTCGGCTCCCCTCTCAGGGGAGCTGGCGC
>CANPYD010000006.1 GCA_947587775.1 uncultured Clostridia bacterium | reverse complement strand
CCGTGAATCCGAGATCTTGCAGCGTCGAAAGCGTCGTTTTCAGCTGCATCTCGTACTCTCCCGCGGCGTCGCAGACGATGAGGGCAAGATCGCAATTCAGGGCGCTTTCGAGCGTGGACTTGAAGGCTTCGATCAGGTGATGGGGAAGGCTCTGCAAAAATCCGACGGTATCGACGAGCAAAAAGGGAACGCCCTCGATCTCGAATCCCCGTGCGGTGGGATCGAGCGTCGCAAAGAGCGCGTTTTTCACAAAGACGTCCGCGCCCGTAAGGGCGTTCAGGAGCGTGGATTTCCCGGTATTCGTATACCCTACGAGCGCGATCGTTTTGACGCGTTCTTTTTTTCTGCGCTCGACCTGCAACGCCCGCCTTTGTTCGGTCTCTTTAAGCTTTTCCTCGAGCGCACGGATGCGCTCACGAATGTGCCGCCTGTCTGTCTCGAGCTTCGTTTCGCCGGGGCCGCGCGTCCCGATCCCCCCTCCGAGACGGGAAAGCGCCTCGCCCTTGCCTTTGAGGCGCGGATAAATGTATTTGAGTTGGGCAAGCTCCACCTGGATCTTTCCCTCGCGGCTCTGCGCGCGAAGGGCAAAAATGTCGAGGATCAGCGTCGTTCTGTCGATGACTTTGCGATGATCGAGCGCTTTGGAGATGTTCAGCGTCTGGGAAGGGGAGAGCTCCCCGTTGAAGAGGACGGTAAGTTCCAGCCCCTCGAGCCGCTCTTTGAGCTCGAGAAGTTTGCCTTCCCCGATATAGGTCGCGGGATTGACTTCACGGATATTCTGATAGATCGTGCCTGCATATTCCGCGCCCGCGCTCTCGATCAACGAGAGGATCTCCGCATGCAGAACCTCCGAATTCGGCCCCTCGACGGGCTGGATCACATAGATGATCTCGGGTTTTTCCGTCACGTTTCGTCCTCCGTCCTGTGCAATTTCACTTTCCCCGCAACGGAGCGGCGGTTGTCCTCCGTGATCGCGGCGTAATGTTTCCGCGTCGTATTGACGTCCTTATGTCCCAAAACGTCCGCCACAATATAAATATCGCCCGTTTCGCGGTAGAGCGCCGTACCGTAGGTGGAGCGCAGCTTATGCGGCGTGATCTTTTTGAGAGGCGAAACGATCTTTGCATATTTTTTTACAAGATTTTCGACCGCACGGACGGTGATCCTGCGGTATTGCATTGATAAAAATAGGGGAGAAGGGGTCTCTTTCGGGACACGAGGATCCTCTTTTTTTTGTTCTAAATAGGCGAGAAGGGCGTCCGCGACCTCATCCGAGAAGTACAAAATCGCCTGACTGCCGCCCTTGCGGGTCACGACAAAGGAGTTGTTCGAAAAATCGAGATTTTCGTTATTGAGCCCGACAAGTTCGGAAATACGGATCCCCGTGCCCAAAAAAAGGGTCAAAATCGCCGTATCACGCACCTTTGTGCGTTCATGATAGCCGCTGGCGTGGGGCGGAAGACCGGAGCCAAGCTCCGCCGTATCCAAAAGATCGGAGATCTCGTCATTTTCAAGGCGGATGATCTCCTTTTCGTGCAGCTTGGGTGTGGCGACCTTGGAGGGATTATTGACGCCGATGAGTCCCTTGTTGAAGAAGAACTTGAAGAGGGAGCGGACGGTGCAGAGCTTGCGCGCCTTGGCTCGTTCGTCGCAGGAAAGAGACTTTCCCCCGAACGAATAGTGGGAGAGATAGGAGAGAAAGATCTCGATGTCCGTGTCCGTGACCGTTTCAAGATCCTCGAGGTTGATCTCGCGGACGGCTTTTCCGTGAAATTTCTTTTTGGAGAGAAAATCAAAAAAGATCCTGAGGTCGTAGGCATAGTTGAGACGGGTGAGCGTGCTCGTGCGCGGTTCGATTCCGCGGAAAAAATCCTCGCAGAAATCGGGGAGATCGGAGAGGAGCTCATCAATCTTGTCGAGATTCCTTAAATTTCGTTCCTGATAGTAATTTGCGTTTTTGACTGCCATAAAAAAAGTATAGCACAATCGAGGGAAAAAGTCAATTTTGCGAATAGTTAAATGGGGGATTTATTGAAAATTTTCCGGATCTCTCGGTGGGGAGTAGGATTTTCAGCCTACCCGACACACTTCGAACTATTCGCAAAATGCTTCTTTTACGAATAGTAAGGGGATAAAAAGGGGGTAATTGTGATGATTTTGATACAATACATTGAAATTCTTTCCGAAATGCAATTTTTGAGAAAATTTGTCGGACGACTGATTTGATTTTATCGTATTTGTTTGCGACGTTATAATTTGCAAAAATGCGCCGAAGATTCTGTGGCACATTTTCCGAAATGATATCAAAAAAATCCGCAAGGTGATTTCAGGAACATTTGCGGATTTTCCTTTTACGGGACGTTCTTTGGAATTTTTGCGGGTTCGGTCAATGAATTTATCAATTCAATACTATGTCAGACATACTAATTATGTCAGACATAGTATTTGGAGATGATCCCGTAGGAATGCGGTTTGATCTGATATCCGGACGAAAAGATCTCGCCCGAGATATGCTCTTTCCATGTTCCGCTGCATTTCAGGTCATAGGAACAGGTGCCGCAGTTCACAAAAATATATGCGCTTTCCGTTTTTGTTCTGCGGGAAAAGACAATGAGTCCCGTATCCGCGTAGACTTCGGAGTATTCGCCTTCGGCAAAGACTCGCTTCAATTCTTCTGTGCGGATCTTGCCGAGTTTTGCGTAAAAATCATGCAGATCGGCATCGATTTCATCCCACGGGAAGCATTTGCGGCAGAACGGATCCCTGTATCCTTCCATTCCCGCTTCGTCGCCGTAGTAGATACAGGGCACACCGGGAAGCGTAAATTGCAATACCGCCGCGGTTTTCAGCATTGTTTTTGCCTTTTTCAGCGTTTCATCGTCCATGCGGAGCCGCGCCATTTCCTCTTTGTCCGAACATTCCGTTCCGCCGAACACGGTCAGAATGCGGGGCGTATCGTGCGATCCGAGGATGTTCATGAGCGAATCGAGGGTCTGCTTCGGATAATTGTCGACGAGCATCGCGATTGTTTCCCGCAGCAGGTAGGTCATTCCCGTCTGTACGAAATTGATGATCGCGTCCTTCAAGGGATAATTCATGACACTGTCGAGCTCGAATCCCTGCAAATACTGCCTGCGGACGTCATAGGAAATCTTGTTAGAAGCGTCCTCCCAGACTTCGCCGATGATCACGGCGTCGGGATTTTCGGCTTTGACGGTCTCCCGTACCGATTTCAGGAAAAAGTCGGGAAGTTCATCCGCAACGTCGAGACGGTATCCGCCGATCCCGTGCCGCAGCCAGTGGCGGATGACGCCGTTTTCGCCCAAAATAAATTTTTGGTAGGAGGGCGAAGATTCGTTGATTTCGGGAAGGATCTCGATCCCCCACCAGCAGTCGTAGAGAGACGGAAACTCCCGAAAACGGTACCAATCCGCATACGGGGAATTTTGGGACTGGAAGGCTCCGACGCTGTCGTATGTTCCGTATTTGTTGAAATAGCGGCTGTTGTCCCCCGTATGGTTGAACACGCCGTCCAAAACCACATGGATGCCGAGCGCCTTCGCCTCCTCCACAAGGCGGTCGAAGTCCTCCTCCGTGCCGAGAAGCGGGTCGACGCGAAGATAGTCGCCCGTATCGTAACGGTGGTTGGAATACGCCTCGAAAATGGGGTTGAAATAGATCACCGTAACGCCGAGTTCCTTGAGATACGGCAGTTTTTCGCGTACGCCGTTGAAATTTCCCCCAAAGAAATCGTTGTTGAGGATCTTTCCCGCCTCGTTCGGGCGAAAGGAAGGAATTCCGCCCCAGTCCTCGCGCAGGATCTTTCCGTCGGACACGGGATAACTCCCTGCGCCGCGGCAGAAACGGTCGGGAAAGATCTGATACATCACGCCGCCCTTGAACCAGCCGGGCGTTGCATAATCTTCATCGAAAACCGTGATCTGCCAGTCGGTTCCGTTTCCGTCCGTCGTACCCGATCTCAGATTTCCGCATTTGAAGGGGATCCCATCCAAAAGAAAACTGTAAAAATACAGTCCCACCTCATGAAAAACAAGGCGGAGAGAAAAATCCTCTCCCCTTTTTTTCATGTCAAACGCCATGGGCGGCTCCTCGTTCCGCCACAAAATCAGTGTACAAGTTTGAGCGGAGAATGTAGATTCTCCGCTTTCCCTGTGATATATGTTGAGGGCCAGTTCGCTTTCTCTTGCGATCGCCCCCCGAATGCTCTTGCATGCTCTGTCGAGCGGGTCGTAATAGTAGCTCATCCCTTATTTCAGAGGTTTCAGGTTCCAGATCCTCGTCGCATAATCCCTCACGCTTCTGTCTGCGGAGAAATATCCCGCACCGGCGATATTATTGAGAGATTTTCTGTTCCATGAGACAGGATCATTGCGGTAAAGTTTCGTCATGCTGTTTTGCGTCTGTACGTAAGAATCGTAGTCGGCAAGGCACATATAGGGATCCGCAACGGGCGCGTTGCGCAACAGATAGTTGGCGATATCCGCAAAGGAACAGCCGTTGAACCCGACAATGAGCGATTCAATGATCTGCCGCATGGCATAATTTTGATTGTAATAGGCGCTCGAATTGTACCCTCTGCTCCAGATCTGCTTGACTTCGTCCGATTTGAGACCGAAGATATAGATGTTATCAAGCCCGACGCGCTCCGCCATCTCCACATTCGCGCCGTCCAGTGTGCCGATCGTGAGCGCACCGTTGATCATGAACTTCATGTTGCCCGTGCCGCTCGCTTCCTTCCCCGCAAGAGAGATCTGTTCGGAGATCTCGGACGCCGGCATCAGTTTTTCGGACATCGTGACATTGTAGTTTTCCATGTACACGACGTTGAGCTTCTCGTTGATCTTGGGATTCTTTGCGATATCCGCCGCAAGATAGCAGATGAGCTTGATGGTTTGCTTCGCCATATCGTATCCCGCAGCCGCCTTTGCACCGAAAATATATGTCTTGGGCAGGACGTCGAGATCGGGATTTTCCCGCAAAGCGTTGTATTCGCTGATGATGTGGAGAACGTTCAGAAGCTGCCGCTTATACTCGTGCATCCGCTTCGCCTGAACGTCAAAGAGCGTGTTCGGATCGATGATCGCGCCCTGATAGCTCCTTGCGTAGGCGGCAAACTGCTCCTTTTTGACGCGTTTGATCTCACCGAGACGTTTCAGAACGCTCTCGTCATTTTCAAATTTCTTGAAGTCCGCAAGTTTTGCCGCGTCTTTTGCATACCCGTCCCCGATACAGTCATTGAGAAGTGCACACAGCTCGGGATTGGACTGGTTGAGCCACCTTCTGTGCGCAATGCCGTTCGTTACGTTACAGAACTTTTCGGGGGTATATTCGTAGAAATCATGGAAAACGCTGTCTTTGATGATCTGGCTGTGAAGCTCCGACACGCCGTTGACGCTGTGCGAGCCGACGACGCAGAGATTCGCCATGCGCACGGTATTATGCGAAAGCACTGCCATACGGGAGATCCTGTTCCAGTCTCCCGGGAATCTGTGCCACAGGTCGTCGCAGAAGCGGCGGTTGATCTCTTTCAGAATCCCGTAAATACGGGGCAGACGGCGGGCAATCAGATCTTCTGCCCATGTTTCGAGCGCTTCTGCCATGACCGTATGATTTGTGTAGGCGCAGGTCGCGGTCGTGATATTCCATGCTTCGTCCCAGCCGTAATAATTTTCATCGACGAGAATACGCATGAGTTCGGGGATCGCAAGCGCGGGATGGGTGTCGTTGATATGGATCGCCGCCATCGAAGGAAGCAAATTCAGGGAACCGTAACGGCGTTTGTGATCGGCAACGATACATTGCAGGGACGCCGAAACGAGGAAATATTGCTGTTTCAGACGCAAAGACTTGCCCTCGTAGTGATTATCGGAGGGATAGAGCACTTTGGAAATGAGCTGTGCGTCGCTGTCGTCGCGCATGACGGCCTCGTAGTTTCCCTGCGAGAAGAGCTGCATATCGAATTTCTGGACGGCGCGGGAACGCCACAGACGAAGGACGCTCACCGCTTCGGAGTCCTTCCCGGAGACCATCATATCGCATGCGATCGCCTCCACTTCCCTCGCGTTGTGGTACACCGTCTCCATGCCGTGATCCGTCCACTTTTCTTCGAGTTCGCCGTCAAAGCGGACGATAAACTGTTTATCCGAACGCTGCGTCAGCCATGCTTCGCCGCCGGGGAGCCATATGTCGGGCAGTTCCATCTGCCAGCCGTCCACAATCTTTTGCTTGAAAAGCCCGTATTGATAGCAGATCGAGAAGCCCATCGCGGGATAGTTCTGCGTTGCAAGCCCGTCGAGGAAGCATGCGGCAAGCCTGCCGAGTCCCCCATTCCCGAGTCCCGCGTCCGGTTCCTCTTCATAGAGATCGTCCAGATTCAGATTGAAGTGTTTGAGCGCACCTTCGAGCGGCTTTCCGATCCCGAGATTATAGATGCTGTTTTTGAGCGAACGCCCCAAAAGGAATTCCATGCAGAGATAATAGACGCGCTTCGCCTTCGCTGCCTTGATCTTCAGATGAAATTTCTGACGCTTTTCGAGCATGATATCCCGCACGCTCATCACAACAGCCTTATAGATCTGTTCTCTTGTCGCCTCCTGCGGCCCCACGCCGAAATAGCGCGTGAGTTTGCCCGCGATCAGGCGTTCCGCTTCCTGTTCGGTTAATTTTGCCATAGTTTGTGTGTTTTCTCCTGCTGAAAAAAGTTATTTTAAGAGACTTAAATACATCTCTTCATAGCAATGTGCGGAGGATGCCCAGGTGAAATCCGTCGTCATGGCACGATGGACGAGCTTGTTCCATTCCTCCTTATTGTGATAGACCCCGATCGCCTCGTTGATGACATAGAGCATGTCGTAAGCGTTGTAGTCGCGGAAGGTAAAGCCGTTTCCGCCCGCGCCATAGGGCGTGATGCTGTCGCGCAGCCCCCCCGTCTCACGCACGATCGCGACCGTGCCATAGCGGGAAGCGATCATCTGGGAAAGTCCGCAGGGTTCGCTCTTGGAGGGCATCAGGAACATATCCGCTCCCGAATAGATCTTCCGCGAGAGATCGGGATTGAAGGAAATGACGGAAACAACTTTTCCGGGATATCTTCTTGCAAGATCCGAAAAATAATTTTCGTAAGAGGAGTCGCCTGTCCCGAGCAAAATAAATTGCATATCCTGCCTGAGCGCCTGTTCGATGACTTCCCTGACGAGATCGAGCCCCTTATGCGTGACGAGGCGGGTGATCATTGCAAGGATAGGCGTATCCGGTTTGATGGGAAGATTGAGCATGCACTGCAATTCTTCCTTGCAGGTCGCCTTCCCCTTTTTGTTCTCTGCGCTGTAATTTTCGAACAGCGCAAGATCGGTCGCGGGATCGTAATATTCGGGATCGATCCCATTCAGAATGCCGCGGAGTTTGAATTCGTTGCGGCGGATGATCGGGTCGAGGCCGTGGGAATAATAGGGATCCTTGATTTCGTTTGCATACGTCGGAGAGACGGTCGAGAAGCACTCACAGCACTCGATCGCCCCCTTCATCAGGTTGATGCAACGGTCGTATTCGACAAGATTTTTGAAACGGTAAGAGATCCCGAAGAGATCTTCGAGAATATCAAGAGAGTATTTTCCTTGATATTCTATGTTGTGGATGGTAAAAACGGCACGGATGAACTGATACTCCGGACGGAAGCAATAGATCGTCTTGAGATAGAGCGCCGCAAGCGCCGCCTGCCAGTCATGGCAGTGCATGATATCGGGATAGAACCCGATAAACCCCAGCATCTCCATGACGCCGCGGCAGAAGAACGCAAAACGCTCGCCGTCGTCGTAATAGCCATAGCAACCGGGGCGCTTGAAGTAGTACTCATTATCGAGGAAGTAATAGGTCACGTTATCGCAGCAATACTCGAAAATACCGCAATACTGGTTCCGCCAAGAGAGCGCGACATAGGTGTTTCCGATAAACTTGAAGTCCTTCCGGAACTCCTTTTTGATGTCTTGGTAGAGCGGGATCACGACGCGAACGTCATACTTATCCTCCCGCGCAAGCGCCTTCGAGAGAGAGCTGATGACTTCCGCAAGCCCTCCCGTTGCAATAAAGGGCGCCGCCTCAGAGGCAACGAAAAGAATTTTCTTTTTCGGCTCTATGCGGATCTCCGCAGGCGCCTCCGTCACGGTTTCTTTCGCCGTCTCCACAACTTCCACCGCCGCGCGTTCCTTTCCCTTCTTTTTTGTCGTTTCGCTCATGATCCGATCCCCCGCTTATCTTTAATTTTACAATATTATGTGTATTTTTTACAACATTCTGCCCTTTCCGATGAAATAGGGCAACGCTTCGCATCCCGCGAGATGTCTCCCGTCGCGGATGACGACATTCTTATCTGTAATTACACAATCCAGCTCCACATTCGCACCGATGACGGTGTCCTGCATGATGATGGAATTCTTGACGACGCTCCCCTTTTCGACCTTGACGCCGCGGAAGAGGATGGAATTTTCGACCGTCCCTTCGATCACACAGCCATCCGAGATCAGGGCGTTTTTCACGACGGCGCCTGTGGCATACTTGCTCGGCGCGGAATCGCGGATCTTTGTATAGACGTCGCGGGCGCCGAACAGCTCGTCGCGCACCTCGCGGCTCAGAAGCTCCATGCTGTGGGAATAGTAATTTTGCAGCGAACTGATCGTTGCATAATACCCGTTGAACTTGTAGCCGTAAATCCTGAGCGTATCCACATTCTTTGCAAGGATATCCCTTCCGAAACTGGAAAGTCCCCTCGTCACGGCGTCCTGAATGGTATTGATGAGGAATTCCCTGCTCATCACCATGATATTGACGTAGAGGTTGTATTTTTCCTTTTTCAGTTTCGGGTTGATCTTGAGCCCCTTGATCCTGTCCGTCTCATCGGGCTGGAGCGTGATGTAATACGAGGACTGTGCGGCCTCTGTCTCTTCATGGTAAACCATGGTGATATCCGCCTGCTTTTCTTCATGGAAGCGGAGGATCTCCTGCAGGTCCACGCGGGCGATGCCGTCGCAGTCGGTAATCACGACATAATCCTCGTTGCGGTGGTTCAAAAATCCCGTGATGCCCATGAGCGCTTCGAGGCGGGTCGTATAGGGAGCATCCGTCTCGTTGGAGTAAGGCGGAAGCAGGATGATTCCGCCGTCCTTTCTTGCAAGATCCCAGTCCTTTCCGCTGCCGAGATGATCGATGAGCGACTGATAATTGTTCTTCGTGACGATCCCCACCGTCGTGATCCCCGAATTTACGATATTGGAAAGGGCAAAATCGATGAGACGGTATCTTCCGCCATAGGGAACGGATGCCATCGTTCTGTGGCGGGAGAGTTCGGGAAGATTGTCGTCATGGATATTCGAAAAAATAACGCCTACTGCGGAGTGTGCCATATGATTATTCCCCCTTGTAATCCTTATCGATGATCTTGCCGCCTGCAACGTTGCCTGCGACCGTAATGTTTCTGCCGAGCACGGCAATGCCGTTTGCCGCTTCCTTCGGTTCTCCGACGACAGCCCCCTCTTCGACGACGACGTTCTCGTCGATGATGGAATAACGCACTTTTGCGCCCTTTTTGACAACGGTCCCCGCCATAATGACGCTATCCTCGACGACAGCCCCCTCTTCGACGACGACGTTGGACGCAAGCACGGAGTGAATGACCGTTCCGTCCACCTCGCAGCCGAGGGCGATCATGGAATTGCTCACCTGCGCGCTGTCGCCGATGTGTTCGGGCGGGGCGAGCGGATTGCGGGAATGGATCTTCCAGTCCGAATCCCCCACGTCAAAGGCGGGATCTTCGCCGAGGAGATCCATATTCGACTCCCAAAGGGAAGAGATCGTGCCCACGTCCTTCCAATAGCCCTTGAAGCGGTAGGAGAACATCTTTTCGCCCGCGTTCAGCATGGCGGGAAGGACGTCTTTGCCGAAATCTTTGGATGAAGACGGGTTTGCGTCGTCCTCTTCGAGATACTTGAACAGCTTCTCGGCGGTGAAAATATAGATGCCCATGGAGGCAAGATTGCTCTTGGGCTGTTTGGGCTTCTCCTCGAATTCGTAAATGGAGCCGTCCTCCCGCGTATTGAGGATCCCGAAGCGCGACGCTTCCTTCAAGGGCACCTCGATCGCGGCGATCGTGCAATCCGCCCCCGTCGCCTTGTGCGCACGGAGCATTTCCGCATAATTCATCTTATAGATGTGGTCGCCGGACAGGATGAGGATATAGTCGGGATTGTACTTCTTCATGAAGGACATGTTCTGATAAATCGCATTCGCCGTGCCCTCGAACCACGACTGCTTCTTCTTCGCCTGATAGGGCGAAAGGATATGCACGCCGCCGAACGCGCGGTCGAGATCCCACGGCTGTCCGTTGCCGATGTATTCGTTGAGCTCGAGCGGTTCGTACTGCGTGAGAACGCCCACCGTGTCGATCCCCGAATTGACGCAGTTGGAGAGCGGGAAATCGATGATACGGTATTTCGCGCCGAACGCGACTGCGGGTTTTGCGATGTTATTGGTGAGGGCGTACAGTCTCGAACCCTGTCCCCCCGCAAGGAGCATCGCAACGCATTCCTTTTTTCTAAGCATATTTTTACCCCCAAAGTTTGAATTATGAATTTTTGCCGTTTTTATCGCTCTTTGCCTTCTGCGTACGGGGCACATCGGGCTCCCGCACGAGATAGAGGCATGTGAGTTTCGGGACGGGAAGCCGCAGGGAGTAATTTCTCCCGTGGCTCGGTTTTTTGACCGCCGAATATACCCTCTTCGTCAGTTTTCCCGCTCCGCCGTATTTTTTATCATCCGAACAGAAAATGATCCTGTATTTTCCCTTTTGATCGACCCCGAGAAGGTAATCCGTTGCGTCGACACCGGAGTATGATGTCACGCATAGTACTTCGTTCCCGGCCTTATCTCTGCGGGTAAAGGCGACGATGTTGCGGTCGGCATCGTCGGGAGCCAGCCATTCGAACCCATCCCAGCTGTCCTCGATCTCATAGAGCGCGGGCGTATTCAGATAGAAATGATTGAGCTCTTTGACGTACCCCGAAAGCGCTCTGTGCATATCGTACTCATCGCGCAGGAAGAATTCGATCCCCTCCTGATAGTTCCATTCCTTGAACTGCCCGATCTCATAGCCCATAAAGTTGAGCTTTTTTCCGGGGTGCGCCGTCATATATCCGAGGAAGGCGCGGACACCAGCAAATTTTTCTTCATAGTCACCGGGCATCTTATTGATGAGAGAGCACTTTCCGTGGACGACCTCGTCATGCGAGATCGGCAAGACGTAGTTCTCGGAAAACGCATACATCATGGAGAAGGTCAGTTTATTGTGGCAGCCCATGCGGAAATAGGGATTTTGGCACAGATAGGTGAGCATATCGTTCATCCAACCCATATTCCACTTGAAGTTGAATCCCAGTCCCCCGACAGAAGCGGGCTTTGTGACGAGTCCCCACGCCGTGCTCTCCTCCGCGATCATCATCGCATACGGGAAACGGTGGAAAACCGCTTCGTTCAGGCGGCGCAAGAAGGCAATCGCCTCCAGATTTTTATTTTCACCGTAGATGTTGGGCACCCATTCCCCGGGACGCTTGTCGTAATCCAGATAGAGCATGGAAGCGACGGCGTCCACGCGGAGCCCGTCCACATGAAATTTATCGAAGAAGAAGCACGCGCCCGAGATGAGGAAGGAGAGAACTTCTTCTCTACCGTAATCGAACCTGCGGGTGCCCCAGCTCTTGTGCTCCATACGATCCCACTGGCTGCTCTCATAGAGGGGCTGTCCGTCAAATTCATAGAGCCCGTGCGCGTCCTTCGGGAAGTGCGCGGGAACCCAATCGAGAATGACGCCGATCCCCGCCTGATGGAAACAGTCGACGAGATACATAAAGTCCTTCGGCGTACCGAGACGGGATGTGACAGCAAAATAGCCCGTGACCTGATACCCCCACGATCCGTCATAGGGATACTCCGTAACGGGCATGAATTCGACGTGCGTGTAGCCCATCTCCTTCACGTAGGCGACAAGTTCGGACGCGAGATCGCGGTAAGAAAGATAGTTCCCGTCCGCATGTTTTTTCCATGAAAGAAGGTTGACTTCATAGATATTGACGGGGGACGCGAAGATGTTTCTGTCCTTCAGACCGTCGAAATAGGTCTTGTCCCCCCATACATAGCCGTCCGTATCGTAGAGCTTGGAAGCGGTCGCGGGCGGCGTTTCGGTGTGAAAGCCGACAGGATCCGCCTTGAGGATCTCTCTTCCGTCCGCCGTCGTAATACAGTATTTGTAGATATCGTATTCTTTCAGACCTTCGATAAAGAGTTCCCACGTCTCCCCGTCTACCATGCGTTCCATCACGTTTGCGGCGGAGTTCCATGCGTTGAAATCCCCGACGACGGAAACGGAGCGCGCATGGGGCGCCCAAACGCGGAAAACGTATCCCGTCTTGCCGTTTGATACCGTCTTATGCGCGCCGAAGATCTCGTAGATCCTGTCGTTTTTCCCGTGATGATACAGATAGAGCGGAAAATTCGTCTCTTTTGTCGCAATGTCCATAATCCACCTTTACGCTTTGTCCATATCGGTCCGTTTGAAAGGTACATTTTACCCGAACCTATCCTATTATACTATATTTGCGTTTTACTTTCAATAGCAAATTTTAATTTTTCTCCCCTTTTTCCAAAAAAATCCTCCGCAACGCGGAGGAAAAATTCACAGAATGCTCTTAGCGACCTCATAGATATCTCCCGCGCCGAGCACGAGCACCATATCTCCCTGCCGCACCCGCGCTTGAAGGGTCATGCGCAGTCTTTTCGGAGAGGAAATATAGGCGGCGGTCGGGATATTGCCGGCGAGGCAGACGGCGCTGCCTTCGAAATCAAAGGGTTCGCGCGCCGCATAGGTCTTGTAAATGATCGGAGCATCCGCTTTTGAGAGAACTTCCACGAATTCGTCCATGAGATCGCGCGTCCGCGTATAAGTGTGCGGCTGGAAAACAACATGGACCTTCCCCTCCGTGATCCGCTGTGCCGTGACGAGCGTCGCGGCGATCTCCCGCGGATGATGGGCGTAGTCGCAGATCAGCGGGGCGCCCAGAAACTCCCCCACCTTTTCGAATCGTCTTCCGACGCCGCGGAAGGACTCGATCCCCGCTTTGATCTCCTCTGCGGAAAGCCCGAGAAGGCGGGCTCCCGCATATGCCGCAAGCGCATTCATGACATGGACGATCCCCACGACGCGGAGTTTCATGCGGATCATCGGGATCCCGTTCTCCTCTACCGTGAAAGCATACCGTTCCCCGTCGCTTCTGAGGCATGTGGCGCGGATCTCTCCATTGTGCAGTCCGAAGGAGAGTGCGTGCGGGATGGAGCGGGCAAACACGTCGTCCGCATTGACGACCGCCTTTTCGGCTTTTGCCGCAAAATCACAGTAGGCATCCTGCAGCTCTTCCTTTGTCTTATAGCAATCCGTATGGTCGCGGTCGCAATTCAGAACGAGCCCGACTTCACTGTCAAGATGCAGAAAACTGCGGCGGAACTCGCACGCCTCTGTGACGAAATACTCTCCCCCCGTGCTGTGGAAATTCCCGAGATCGAGATCCTCGCCGCCGATATGGGAAGCGAACGGCTTTTTGCTCTCCGAAAAAATATGGGCGAGCATGGAGCTCGTCGTCGTCTTTCCGTGGCAGCCCGCGACGGAGATGACGTGAGGATAGTTCTTTGCAACGATGCCGAGCAGCTCCGCACGGGAAAGGATCCTCTTCCCCGCCTTTTGGGCGCGGACGAGCTGCTTGTTCGTCGGAAGGATCGCTCCCGTTAAGATTACAGTGTTCTCGGTGATCTCTTCCTCTTCACCGATGGAGACGGGAATCCCGCAGGCGCGAAGTTTCCGTGTGAAATGTCCCTCGGTGGCGTCGCTTCCGCGGACGGCCACCCCCCTTTCTTTCAGAAGCTGTGCGAGCGCGCTCATGCTCACGCCGCCTATTCCTATGAAATAACAGCCCGTGATGACCTCGGAATCGATACAAAACATGCTCTATCCTATTCCGTAACATAAAAATTTGGTGAAATTTTCTCTTATTTAACTAAATCTTTTCGATATCTATTGAATTATTCGGAAAAAAGTGGTAACATTGTGAATATAAAAATACATTTGGAGGGATACCTATGAAAGTTGGAGATGTGAGGATACGTCAGGTACGCCATTCGGATGGAAAACTTCGAGCCGTGGCGTCTATTACGATCGATGAATGCTTTGTCGTGCATGACATCAGAATTTTTGAGCGTGAAGGAACGCTCCTTGTCGCCATGCCAAGCAGAAAGTCATCGGATGGCGGGTATAAAGATATCGCGCACCCCCTCAATACGGAGACGCGCGAATATATTCAGGGCGTGATCCTTGACGCTTACAAAAAGTTCCTTGAAGAACAACCAACAGATGCGGAGTAAAAGTCCCCGCCGGCAACGCCGGCGGGGCTCAATTTTATAGACCGAGCAAGGAGAGCGCTTTTTTTACAATGAAGCGGAGTTCCTCTTGCGACCCGTTATTTTCAATGCGGATGACGCCTTTCTTCCGCCGCTCCTCATCGGAAAACTGGGCGGAGATGCGACGGGAAACTTCCGCCTCGGACAGCCCGTCCCGCGCCATCACCGAACTGATCCTCAGATCCTCGTTCCGTTCGACGACAAGAACCCCGTCGAACAATTTTTCATATCCCCCTTCGAACAGGAGCGGAACTTCGGCAAAGGATACGGCATGCGCATTCATCTGCGCAAAGAGTTCTTCCATAATGCGCGGATGTGAAAGCGCCTCGAGCCTGCGGCGGGCATTCCAATCCACAAACACGAACGCAGAAATCAACTTTTTATCGGGTTTTCCATCTTTGATACAGGTCGGGAACAGCGCTTTGAGTGCTTCGAGATACGCTTCATCCTCCCAAAGCGCCCGCGAGATCTCGTCGCAGGAGAAAACGGGATAGCCGAGCTCTTTCAAGATCCCGCAAACGGCGGTTTTCCCGCTTCCGATCCCGCCTGTTACGGCAAATTTTTTAT
Source organism: uncultured Clostridia bacterium (assembly GCA_947587775.1). Classification (GTDB taxonomy): domain Bacteria; phylum Bacillota; class Clostridia; order Christensenellales; family Borkfalkiaceae; genus Gallimonas. The sequence continues at coordinate 4,994 of CANPYD010000006.1, read as the reverse complement.
TTTGCGTCATACCAGCTCTTCCCGACGGAGACCTCGGCGATGAGCGGAACATTCAGTTCCACCGCCTTCTCCATCTCCTCTTTTAAGATCTTCTTTGCCTGCTCCGTCTCCTCGAGAGGAACGTCGAGGATCAATTCGTCGTGCACCTGAAGGACGAGCTTTGCCTGCATCCCCTCCTGCTTCAACCGCTTGCAGACTGCCAGCATCGCGATCTTGATGATGTCCGCCGCGCTTCCCTGAAGGGGCATGTTCATGGCGGCGCGCTCTCCGAAGGCACGTTGATTGAAGTTGGGGGATTTCAGTTCGGGAATGAAGCGTTTTCTGCCCAAAATCGTCTTAACATACCCGTTTTGCTTTGCGGTGCGCACATTCTCATCCATATATTGTTTTACTTCGGGATTCGCCTCAAAGTATCGGCTGATGTACCTTTGCGCTTCCGCTTGCGTCGCTCCGATGTCTTTGGCGAGCCCGAAAGCGCTCATTCCGTAAATGATCCCGAAATTCACACTCTTGGCTCGCCTCCGCTGCACCGGCGTCACTTCGGAAATGGGTACGCCGAAGACAACGGAAGCCGTGGCGGCGTGGATATCGTCCCCCCGTCTGTATGCCTCCACAAGTTTGCGGCAGCCCGAGAAGTGCGCGAGAAGCCTGAGTTCGATCTGGGAATAATCGGCGTCCACAAAGACGTGCCTGGGACGTGCGATAAAGAGCTTTCTGAGCTCCCGTCCCTCCTCCGTCCTGATGGGAATGTTCTGTAAATTCGGGTTCGCGCTCGACAGCCGTCCCGTCGTTGTCATCGTCTGGTTATACGTCGTATGGATGACTCCTCCCGTGACAAGCGGACGGATCCCGTCAATGTATGTCGATTGCAGTTTCTGGATCTCCCGATAGCGGAGAATCAAGCGGACGATCTCGTGCTCCTCCGCAAGGCGTTCCAGAACATCCGCGCTCGTCGAATACCCGCCGCGCGAATTTCTCTTTGCCCCCTTCGGATCAAACCCGAGCTTGTCGAACAGGACTTCCGAAAGCTGGAAGGGTGAATTGATATTGAAATTCTCGACGCCCGCGAGAGTATAGATCTGTTCGGACAAGGTGGAAAGCTCGCGCGTGAATTTATCGGAAAATTCGGGAAATTTCTCGGTATCCACGCAGACGCCCGTCCGTTCCATTTCAAACAGGACATTGATCAAAGGGAATTCGATGTTGCGGTAAAGTTCCTCTTCCGCCGTCCCCTTTGTCTTTTCGACCGCCTCCCGATAGGCGAGCATGAGCCCAAATGCGCTGTCGTCTTCCGAAATATCGTAATCTTTGACGAACTGCGTCGGACTTACCAAACGGAGATTGGAGTCTGCGAGATAGCGCAGGAGCGAAACGTCCTCAACGCGGCATCCGACCTTGACGCCGATCTCCGAAAAACGGTGGAGAAGATATTTGAGATCGGGAACGATCGCCAGCCGGTCACCCGAGAACAGCCCTTCGATGACGGGGAGAAGCTCGCCGAAGAAAAAACCGTTTTGCAAAAAGTTCTCACGCAGGGGAAAAATATACTCCGTGTTTCCCGAAAAGATGTGACAGGATCTCTCTTCAAGGCAAAAAGAAAATTCTTTGATTTCCGGAAGCAGAGCCAAAAAACTCCCGACGTCGGTACATGTTACGGTATCGACAGAAATTTTTTTCGTCTGCACGAAATAATCATTGTCAACAAGCGAACGGAATTCGAGCTTCGAGATATATTCGCGCGCCTCCTCGGGGAAGGGAAGAGTCAGCTTACAGTCCTCCAGCGTCGTATCGAGCGGAACGCCGAGATCGATCGTCGCGAGCCTGTGAGAAAGACGCGCCATCGCCTCGCCATCGAGCAGTTTCCTCTGTATGGATATGGATAAATCAACCAAATGACGGTAGATCTCCCTTACGGTGCCGTAGCGGTGAAGAAGATCCATCGTGATCTTGGGTCCTATCCCTTTGACACCGGGGATATTGTCCGAAACGTCCCCCATGAGCGCCTTTTCCTCAATGATCTGGCGCGGCGTGAGACCGACTTTTGTATAAAAATTTTCGTATGACAGAAAATCGATATCCGTTACGCCCCGCTTTGTAAAACAGACGCTCACATGCTCGTTGACGAGCTGGTAGGAATCCCTGTCCCCCGTATAGATCAAAATATCCGTTTCGGGAAATTTGCGGGAGAGCGTCCCGATCACGTCGTCCGCCTCGAACCCCTCTTTTTCGACGATGCAGATCCGCATCGCGCGGAGCGCCTCTTTCAGCATGGGCACCTGTACGGCAAGTTCTTCGGGCATGGGCGAGCGGGTCGCCTTATATGCGGCATACATCTCATGGCGGAATGTGGGCGCATGAACATCGAATGCAACCGCGAAATACTCGGGCGAGACTGTATCGATGATCTTAAAAATGAGTTTGATAAACCCGAAAACGCCGTTCGTCGGAACGCCGCCTTTGGTCGTGAAGATGCTCATCGCATAAAAGGCTCTGTTCAAAAGACTGTTGCCGTCCACCAGAACAAGTTTTTTTCTTTCGCCCATATGATTTCACCTCTTTTCGGATATTGTACCATGCTTTTCTTTTTTTTGCAAGAAAATCGGGGAAATCGCTTGCTTTTTTCCTGACTTTATTATATAATTCGGTTGATGCGCCGGTGTGGTGGAATTGGCAGACGCGCTGGACTCAAAATCCTGTGGTAGTGATACCGTATCGGTTCGACCCCGATCACCGGCACCAAAAAAAGGCACCCCTAAGGGGTGCCTTTTTTTGGTGCCGTGAGGGGATCGGACAATTCCGTTCGACCCCGCGCGAAGAGACGGGTGTCCTAATAACCTTTAATCTCGATTGTCCAACAGATAATCAACCGGCACATCAAAAAATTTTGAGATGCTCAACAAACTATCAAGATCTGGTTCACGTCTTCCGCTTTCCCAAAAGCTGATGGTTTGATTGCATACACCGAATACTTCTCCTAAGGTACGTTGCGATAAACCACGCTCAATTCTTAATTCTCGTAATCTTTTACCAAAAACATTTCCCGTCACAAAAATATTTTACTACATTTTGTAGGAAATCACTTGACTTCCTACGTTTTGTAGGATATAATTAGAACATATCAATAAAACAAAGGAGATTTATCATGAAACACCTTAAAACCAAACTGTTCACTTGCTTACTGATGGCAATCTCGCTGTGTTTGCCGATTTTCTTTTCTACGGCATGTGATGGTTCCTCCTCCAATGGCGCGGCTTCAGTTTCTGATTTTTACGACGCCGTCGCCGAATCACAGATTTGTCTCGATGAAATTGCCGATGAGACATATAGCTGCTGGTACGATGCAATCTACAATAATAAATATAGCAAAGATATCAATATCGCAATTGCTACTGCACGCGCCAATAATCGTGAAAATCTTAATTTTATCGAAGAGAATGAAACCAAGATTCAATCTCTTTATAAAGAAGTGCGTGATTCCGAATTAAAAGATGAGGTCAAAGCGGTAATGTCTGCATATAGCGACTACTATGAATTTGTTGTGAATGTAAGCGGTTCTTTCAACAGCTTTTCGGCGAATAAGGAAACCTATAAAAAGGCGCTCGCAACTGCGCTGAAAAACCTTGCAATGGAATTATAACTTCCATTGAATCATATAATCAATGCAAAAGTGAGGACAAATTTGTCCTCACTTTTGCATATAAAAACTAATTTGATCGATATCGTCATCTGAAAAATAAGCTCAACAGTCAGAATTACTCGCGCATGGTATTGATATTTTTGTTACAATATGCTATAATACTTCATACAAAAATTTCGGGGGAACCAATGATCCTTAACGTGGGACTCAGAACGGATATCGTTCATCACTATCATGAGTGGCTCTTCAACCGGTTCGAGGAGGGAATCGTCTATGCACGGAATCCCCTCTTTGAAAGACGCATCAATATCTATGAACTTACGCCCGAAAAAATCGATGCGGTCGTCTTCTGTTCCAAAAATTATCGGCCCGCCCTCGAAAGGATCGACGAGATCGCAAGCCGTTACCGCACCTATTTTTTCTATACGATAACGGGATATGAAGAAGATCTCGAGCCCACATCTCCCCCCATTCGGGAGCGGATCGAAACGCTCAAAGAGCTCTCGAGAATCGTCGGAAAGGAAAAACTCGTCTGGCGGTACGACCCCGTTCTGCTCACAAAAAAATATACGGTGGCGCGGCATATGGAGACATTTGCGGCTCTTTCCGAAGAGATCGCTCCCTTCGTGAGCGGCGCCGTGTTCTCCTTTGTGGAGATGTTCATCAAAATCGGACACCGCATCCCCGACGTGGCTATGATAACAAAGGTGCAGAAGCATGAGATTGCAAAGGGCTTGGGGACGATCGCACAAAAGAACCGTCTCCCCTTGCAAATCTGCTGTGCGGAGACGGGATACGAGGAATATGGGATCAAACGCACGGGCTGCGTCACGCTCGAGGCGCTGGGACGGGCGAACAAGTGCAGTTTCCGCTCGATGCCGCACCTCGGGAACAAAACCGGATGCCAGTGCATCGTCAGCCGAGACATTGGATGGTATGATTCCTGCCCGAGCGGATGCAAATATTGCAACGCAAACAGAGGGATCGAAAACGTCCGCGATAACTTTCTCCGTCATGATCCCGCTTCCCCCCTTCTCATCGGACATGTCCATAAGAACGACCAGTTGATGCACGGGATCCAGAACAGTTTTCTGCTGCACGACGGCAGACAGATCTCCCTCTTTGATCTGTAAAAGATCCGCTGTTCTGCTCACTCACCCACGATTTGGACGGCGTACTTTCCGTCGAGTCCGCGCTCCTTCAAGAAGGCGTTGAACTCGGCGGCAAGCTGCTCGGCGGAGTATTCGGCGGGTTTTGCGTTCGGTGTTACGCTATGCGCGCGGATGCTTGCCTGCGTCTTGGCGTGAAGCTCGTCAAGTTTTTTAGCGGTGTCCGCATTTGCGTTCTTCGCGCTCTT